>JAPLDN010000203.1 GCA_026391755.1 Bacteroidota bacterium | reverse complement strand
GTAAGCATCCGAATCCTGATGGATCTCGGCAAGCTGCAGACCGATGTCGGCCAGAGAATAATCTCCGCAGCCATTTTTAACGATATTGTCTCCCTGATGGTACTGGGTGTGATACTCGATTACAACGGCACCTCGGGTAACCTGAAAGACGTAACCTTCTCTATACTTTTTACAAGCGGCAAGGTGGTCTTTTTCATGTTCTTCCTGGTTGCCGCTTACCGGCTTATAGGCATTTCAAAGAAAAGGGTAAGCACCCTCAATCCCAAGATGGAGAAGTTCCTTCATTACCTCAAAGGGAAGGAATCGATGTTTGCCCTTGTCATACTGTTCGTCCTGATCTTCGCAAGTATTGCCGATTTGCTGGGACTTCATTTTATTGTCGGGGCATTTTTCGGGGCCATGCTGTTCCCCAGGGACTTATTCGAGAAGTCAAAGTTCGAACAGGTAAAACATTCCACTGCAAGCTTTACCATGGGTTTTCTTGCCCCCATCTTTTTTGCCATTATGGGAGTTCAGTTCGATGCGAGCGCCCTGACCAGCGGATTGCTGCTTACAGTGGTTCTGATCGCATCCTTCCTGAGCAAAATCCTCGGAGGTTATTTCGGCTCCAGGCTTGCAGGGTTTGACAATCTTAAGTCAATAACCATCGGCCTGGGTCTCAATGCCCGTGGTATCATGGAACTGGTTATCGCCAATATTGCCCTCCAGAAAGGCTTCATCGACGTTCCTATCTTTTCAATCCTTGTCGTAATGGCCCTGCTTACAACCCTGATCACGCCTTTCCTGCTGAAAGATGCTTTTTTACGCATTGAGAAAACCTCAAGCCCTTAAACCGAAAATAAAAATCGACTACCTTTGCCTTCCTGTTTAACCTGCCGGCTATGGAACTTATAAGGTATTTAATCGATTTCATCCTGCATATTGACAAGCATTTGCTCGAGATTGTCAGCAATTACCAGACCTGGGCTTACCTTATCCTTTTCCTGATCGTTTTCATGGAGACAGGATTGGTGATCACTCCTTTCCTGCCGGGCGACTCCCTGTTGTTTGCCGCCGGGACCATTGCTGCCATGCCCGGCGAGCCTCTTCAGATGCTGCCACTGATAATCCTGCTCATCTGTGCTGCATTTGGGGGCGACAACACTAACTATTTCATAGGCCGGTTCCTGGGACATAAAGTGTATGAGAAAAACTACCGCCTAATCCGCAGGGAATATCTTGACAAAACGCACGCCTTTTATGAAAAACACGGCGGGAAAACCCTTATAATTGCCAGGTTTATGCCCATTATCAGGACATTTGCTCCTTTCGTTGCAGGAATCGGCAGGATGACTTACCTGAGATTTATCAGCTTCAGTATCATCGGAAATGTTCTATGGGTGGTTTTATTTACGCTGGCCGGTTATTTCTTCGGGAACATCCCTTTGATCAGGAACAATTTCACCCTGGCCATATTCGCAATCATCTTCATCTCGCTTCTTCCCATGATCTTTGCTTTTCTACAAAAGCTCTTCAGGAAAAAAGCCTGATAAGGATCATTTTCTGGCAAGGACGGCTTTTACCGCATTGACCACATCAGCAGTATCGAGACCGAACTTCTTCATAAGCTCTTCGGGTGTACCGCTTTCGCCAAAACTATCTTTAACTGCAACCATTTCAACAGGTACCGGGCATTTCCTCGCAAGAAGCTGGGCTATGCTGTCGCCAAGCCCGCCGTTCATCTGATGTTCCTCACAGGTAACAGCACACCTGGTCTTCCCAACCGATGCCAGGACCGCTTCCTCATCAAGGGGTTTTATAGTATGAATATTGATGACTTCGGATGAGATCCCCTGTTCTTCCAGCATACGGCAGGCTTCAAGCGCCTTCCAGACAAGGTGACCTGTAGCAAAGATGCTCACATCCATCCCCTTGCTAAGGATCAGGGCTTTGCCAATTTCAAACTTCTGGTCCGCAGGAGTGAAATTGGGAACCTTTGGACGGCCAAACCTGAGATAAACCGGTCCTTTATGATTGCAGGCTGCCAGTGTAGCCGCCCTGGTCTGGTTGAAATCACAGGGATTGATTACTGTCATATTTGGCAACATCTTCATCATGCCAAGGTCTTCCAGGTTCTGGTGGGTAGCCCCGTCTTCACCTAAGGTGATCCCTGCATGTGAAGCACATATTTTTACGTTCTTATCAGAATAGGCCACCGATTGCCTTATCTGGTCATACACCCTGCCGGTTGAAAAATTAGCGAAGGTACCTGTAAACGGGATCTTCCCTCCTATGGTCAGGCCTGCAGCGATGCAGATCATGTTTGCTTCGGCTATCCCGGTCTGGATGAATCTTTCGGGAAACTCCTTAGAAAAGGCTTCAAGTTTCATCGAAGGAGTAAGATCGGCACAAAGAACCACCACTTCGGGGTTTGTCCTGCCAAGTTCAAGCATCGCTTCCCCAAACCCCGAGCGGGTATCTTTGGAACCGGAATTGGTATATTGAGTCATTGTTTATTTAATTAAGTCAACTACACTAGCAATTATCTTTTCTTCGCTCGCATCTTTACACCGCCGCTACGGTTTGCTTCGCTACACCTGATGCGGCTTGTGTAAAATGCTCGCAATTTTCATTTCACCAACTAATTCGAGTACATCTTCACATTCGTCGTTTGCCCTGATTCTACTTTGAATGACTTTTCTTCGGTATAGGATGATGAATTTGAATATTTCGGCCTGAACACCACCCTGTAATTCCCCGGTTGCAGGTAAAGTGTTTCCTGCTGCTGCTGGTTGTCTTTGAGATTGTATACCCATGACAGGCCTTTTTTCTCTTCTATATAGAGGCTACCGTACCCGTTGGTTGCCCTTTGAATGACGGCAATCCCGGGAGTTGGTATTTCCACAAACGTGGTATGGCTCTGTGTAACATCCACATCTTTCACAAGTATCCTGGGTAAACAAAGTATTTCGATGTCATATTTTCCAATGATGTACTTCTCCACCTGGTCAAACTGCTGAACGTTCAGAGTCTGAGCCTGGCCGGCTTTTCTTATGATGCAGGGCAGATATTTCAGGGTGGCATTCCCGCTTGCTTTAAAGGTGAGATAGCCCTGGGGCGCGTCAATACCCACAACGGTATGCTTGCCGGGGGTAAGTTTGACCGAATCTTTCCTTACCTGGGGGATAGTATGCACAACTATATTGTAGGTGGCAAGGGGATCCACGTCGAGGGTATCGGGAAGGCCCTTGGCATTAAGGGAGTGGATGAAATTATATTTGATAAGGCCGCTTTTGGTATCATAGAAAGTCATAGCCACATTGGTTTCGGTGGGGTCGTCATTCTGATCGAGGAGATTGACCTGCATCGTAGTCGGATTCAGGGTACGGCTTATAATTACTTTCAGGGCATTCGTAAATTCCTTTTCGCTGCTGGCGTCAAAATATGTGCCTACACATTCAAACTGGTCTTTGAAATTTTTACCCAGCCCTACAATAAATGGCTTGAGTGCAATCCCTTTCTGCTGCAGTTCGGCCGAGGCCGCACAAGGGTCACCCCCGCATTCTTCCAAGCCGTCGGTAATGAGAATGATGACGTTGCGGCAATGATCACATGGCGTAAAATCCTTCGCCGAAAGTGAAAGGGAATAAGCAATCGGGGTAGTGCCGTTAGGGCTTATAACCTTCAGCACATGTTTGATCCTTGCAATATTGTCTTTTGCGAAAGGGACTTCAAGCTTTGAATCGTTGCAGTCCTGGGGCGGAAACGGTTTTTGGTGCCCGTATACCCTGAGTGCCAGTTCGAGGTCGGGGATGTTGCGCAGGCTGTCGAGCAGCCCTGAAAGCAGGCGAGTGGCAATGTTGAACTTGGTATCGCTCTGCCATCTCCCGTACATGCTCTGGGATGCATCAAAAACAAATAAAATACGTGTTATGGGTTTAGGTTTTTCAGGTTCCTTCCTGGCCTGCCCAAAAGAAACATGAAACGAAACGACCATGCCCAATATCATTAAGATCAAACCTGCCCTGATCAGAACCTGCCTTATCATCCTGTGTTTTCCTGCGCGTGATTGCATTGTAATTAATAATCTCCCAGGGTTTCAGGAAGCTGGCTTAGTGCCCTGGCAGCCTGTTCATTCGTAGGAGGAACCCCGTGCCACTCATGGTTATCCATCATAAAATCCACTCCGTAACCCATATGTGTATGCATAATGATCATATTGGGCTTTCCCTGCCCGGTGATGGACTTCACCTTATTGAGAACGTTCAGTACTTCTGGAATATTATTGCCGTCCATGTCGGTTACTTCCCAGCCAAAGGCTTCAAATTTGGCTCTCAGGTTTCCCAGGGGCATCACTGTATCAACAGGGCCGTCGATTTGTTTTCCGTTGAAATCTATTACTGCAATGAGGTTGTCAATCTTTTTCGCAGGGGCAAACATAAGCGCCTCCCAGTTCGAACCTTCCTGAAGTTCTCCATCTCCGCGGAACCGGAAGCCATCCGCACTCCCGGGAGTTTCTCCTGGGTTGATGGATGCCCCTGGAGACGGGTTCCAAGTTTACGCAAAGTGCCTAATTCCGGAACCGGGAAGAACCCATACCTTGCCATTACGCTGTACCATGCAGGGCAGACGTGCCCGTTTGAAAGAAAAAAAAGATCTTCATCTTTCCCGTCCATGTCAAATTTCTCATGATCGGGGCGCATGATCTCAAAGTACAAAACCGTAAGAAAGTCGGCCACCCCTAATGATCCGCCGGGATGACCCGAGGCGGCCCCGTTGACCATTCGAATAACATCCCTTCTGACTTGTGTGGCAATTTGCTGTAGTTCTTCTGTTGTAGGCATCTCGTCGATAAGTTAATTTGGCTTATTCCGGCCAAAGATATGGGAATCCAATCTGCAAGCCGGGTTGATGTTAATAAAAATGGAAAAGATTTACTGCATCTCACTGCATTTTTAGCTTCTTTTGTTCAGCCCGTTCCGCATGGCCTTAATATTGAGATTATAATGAAACACCTGGTCTTTTTCCTGCTGTTATTTTTCCTGACGGACTATGTAATCCAGGCACAGGGGATCCAAAGGTCAGACAGCCTCTGGGCCGATTCGGTCTTCAGGAAACTCACACCTGAGGAGAAAATCGCCCAGTTGTTCATCTTAAGAGCCTATTCATATAAGGACTCGACATACAGGGACAGTCTTGCTGCGGTCGTTTCAAAAAGCCAGCCGGGCGGCATTTGTTTCTTTAAGGGGACGCCTTACGCCCAGGCAGTTTTTACCAACAGGCTGCAGAATATAAGCAAGGTACCAATGCTTATCGCTATTGATGCTGAATGGGGCCTCGGTATGCGGCTCGACAGCACAACTGCTTTCCCAAGGCCGATAACTCTCGGAGCGATTTCCAACGATACCCTGATCTATGAGATGGCATCCAGGACAGCTGAAGATTGCAGGCGGCTGGGCATCCATATCAATTTTGCACCGGTAGCCGACATCAACTGCAATCCCGATAACCCTGTAATCAATTTCAGGTCGTTTGGTGAAAACAAATACCGGGTCTCGGCAAAAAGCCTGCAATATATGCGTGGTTTGCAGGATAATGGTGTAATGGCTGTTGCCAAGCATTTCCCCGGCCATGGAGATACTGATTCCGACTCTCACCTGACCCTGCCTGTCATAAGACATACAAGGGAAAGAATGGACAGCATGGAACTTTTCCCATTTAAAACATTGATAAACAATAGTATAAAGGGGATTATGATAGCCCATCTTTACCTCCCCTGCTATGATTCATCGCTTAATGCAGCTTCCACTCTTTCGAGGGCTGTTGTAACCCGTCTCCTGAAAGAGGAACTTGGTTTCAGGGGGTTTGTGATCACCGATGCCCTTGACATGCAGGGCGTAATAAAATATAACAAACCGGGCGAAATTGAGCTGAAAGCCCTCCAGGCCGGCAACGACGTACTACTTCTTCCCAAACAGGCAGAGGAAGCTATCAGGGTAATAAAAGCGGCTGCCGACAGCAACCTGGTTTCCTGGGATGAAATAGATAAAAAATGTTTCAGGATATTGATGTTAAAAAGCGGTCTGGGTGTCAGCAATAAGCAGGTAAGCACTCAAAACCTTTACAGTGACCTTAACACACGGGCATCGCTGGCGTTGCAGAAAGAAGGCTTTGCCTCGGCACTCACAGTGGTTAAAAACGAACTGGGGTTAATTCCCCTGATATCCCTTGACAAAAGGCATATTGCCTGCCTGGGGATAGGTGACAGGCCCGGCAGGGGGTTC
>JAPLDN010000115.1 GCA_026391755.1 Bacteroidota bacterium | reverse complement strand
TTCAAAACCGGTGATTTCGGTGATAGCATCTTTGAACTTATAGAATGAAGAAGCTCCTGCATAGCTTTCATCACCCAGCATAATCTCACTCCACTGCCTGTCGCTCATTGCCCCTGTACCGGAATCGGTGAGCAGGTCCACGAAAACATATTCGCTTTTCAGGTTAAACAGGTTATATTTTGCTTCTCTGATCCATTTTTCGCGTTCCGCCCTGGTTGTTCGGCGGATAGGTTCGACCATTTTGATACGGTATGATTCTGCGAAGGGAAGTTCCATAAGAGGAATGTTATTTCAATGAAGCAAAGATATGGATTTTTTTCAAATGATTTTTTTTGGAAAGTTTGTCCAAATGCCAAAAATGCCGTAGGTTTGCTATGTCGGATAAGCCTGATAAACATAACATAACAAAATAAAATTTTTAGGAGGAACCATTGTATGACTACCCAAACTGAAGCCAAAAAAGGCGTGCTCACAAAACTCACCGAACTGCAGGGATTAGCAAAAAACTCAGGGAAGAAACGATTAGCTGTTGCAGTTGCTCATGATGAACACTGCCTGGAAGCAATCTGTGCCGTTGACAGGATGGGCCTCGTCGAGGCCATACTCATCGGTAATGAGAAAAAGATTAAAGACATCGCGGCCAAATTAAACCTGGATGTAAGCAAGATGAAGATCATCAATGAAGAAGTTGATGCGCTTGCCGTAAGGAAAGCCGTTACCATGGTCAGGGAAAAGCAGGCCGATATCCTGATGAAAGGCTTTGTCTCAACCGCAACCTTCCTAAGAGGGGTCCTTGACAAAGAGAACGGTTTACGGAAGGGTGATGTGATTTCACATTTTGCCTTGTTTGAGATACCGACATATCACAAACTTCTCGGTCTCAGCGACGCTGCCATGATCCCCGCGCCCGATTTCAAAACCAAGATTGCAATCGTAAACAATGCAGTGGAATTTATGAACAAGCTTGGATACATTAACCCTAAAGTTGCCGTTCTTGCCGCTGTTGAAATGGTGAATGAGGCGATGATAGCCACCACCGAAGCAGCCCTGCTGGCTAAAATGAACCAGCGCGGACAAATTAAAAACTGCATCATTGACGGTCCGCTCGCATACGATAACGCTGTTAGCGCTGCAAGTGCAGAACATAAAGGCATTGTGAGCGATGTGGCCGGGGACGCCGACCTGCTGATCGCACCCGATATCGAAGCCGGTAATATGTTATACAAGTCATGGGGTTTCTCGGCTAATGCACAGCTTGCCGCTGTAGTGCTCGGAGCAGCCGCCCCGATTGTCCTGACATCCCGTTCCGATACTGAAGAATCCAAACAGGCCTCTATCATCATGGCAGCTGCAATATAAGGTTGCATCAGGCAAATCAGTCTTTATTTCAGACCATGCAGATAAAAATCCGTTAAAACAAGTCTATGGGCAGTAAACTTTTCACCATTAAACCCATCCAGGAGCTTCTAGATGAAGCGTCCGACAACAAGCAGGGTTTTAAAAAAGCCCTTACTGCGACAAACCTGACTACGCTTGGCATCGGTGGCATCATAGGAGCCGGTATTTTTGTACTGACTGGCCAGGCTGCAGCTCAATATGCAGGCCCTGCCATTGTAATTTCGTTTATCATCTCGGGGATTGCCTGTGCATTCGCAGGACTATGTTATGCCGAGTTTGCAAGCATGATCCCCATATCGGGCAGTGCTTATACTTATGCGTATACAACCCTGGGAGAATTCCTTGCATGGATCATTGGCTGGGATCTTATCCTTGAATATCTCTTCGCGGCTTCAACGGTTTCGGTGGGATGGTCGGGTTACATGGTAAGCTTCCTTAAGGATCTGGGCCTCAGTCTGCCGGCCCAGTTCACTGCTGCAACAGGGACCACACTCATTGATCCCCCCGGACCAATCAGCTGGGTCCCCAAAACCACCGAGCTGTTAAACCTCCTGACCAAACAGGGAGTCGATGTGGCCTCTCTTCCCACAACTCATGCTATCATGAATGTCCCAGCAATGTTCATCATCGGAATCCTGACCCTGTTACTAATCATTGGGATCAAGGAGTCGGCCAGTTTCAACAACGTCATGGTCATCACCAAAGTCGGGGTGATAATCCTTTTCGTCGTGATTGGCTTTTTCTTCGTGAAAGCTGTTAACTGGAAACCTTTCATTCCGCCCAATACAGGTGAGTGGGGGCACTTCGGATGGTCCGGTATTTTCAGGGCGGCAGGGGTGATCTTCTTTGCCTATATAGGGTTCGACGCAGTCTCCACCGCGGCCCAGGAAGCGAAAAATCCGCAGAAGCACATGCCTATCGGAATCTTAGGATCCCTGGGAATATCAACGATTCTTTATATCCTTGTTGCCATAGTCCTGACAGGTATAATCGCTTATCCTAGGCTCCTGGTTCCTGATCCGGTTGCTGTTGGAGTTGATTCCATGGGAGATAAAATGTTTTGGTTACGGCCCATCATCAAGATCGCCGCACTCGCAGGGCTGAGTTCGGTAATTCTTGTGATGCTTCTTGGCCAGCCAAGGATCTTTTATACCATGGCCAAGGACGGTCTGCTTCCCCAGGTATTCGCAAGAGTCCATAAAAAATTCAAAACTCCCTACATAAGCTCCATGCTTACAGGACTGGTTGCCATGATACTGGCAGGCATTCTTCCGATTAGCATACTGGGCGAGCTGGTCTCTATCGGAACCCTGCTTGCCTTCACTATCGTGTGTATCAGTATCATTTTCCTCAGAAAAAAGCGCCCCGACATTCCAAGACCTTTCAAAACACCTTTTGTCCCCTGGGTGCCTCTGCTCGGAGCACTATTCTGTGTCGGCCAGATGGCATCTCTTCCCGTTGATACCTGGCTGCGACTCCTGATCTGGATGTATGTAGGCTTCCTTATATATTTCATTTACAGTATTCGGAAAAGTGTTATCGGTCTCCGCACAGGCAGGGACCTTTACAGGACAAAAGAAGGCGCAATGATTGCCGGAGTGTATGCCGGCTATGCAAAATTATTTACCGTAAATCCAATGTTAGTCAGGTTTTTCGCTTTGCTGTTCCTGCTGATCCTGCCCTATTCATTGCTTTGGATATTATATCCTCAAATGATAATTCTAAGGATCTCTGTAGCCGCCTCGTTAACCATCATCCCTTATCTCATGGCCTGGTCGGTTTTTAAAACCAGAAATGCCTGAACCTGAAAAAAATTAAACAGTATGGAAATGGACAACGTCCGGGTAATTGCTATCAACCCGGGATCAACCTCAACAAAAATTGCAGTTTTCCAGAACGACAAAGCGGTCTTCCTGAAAACCATTAAACACACATCCGAAGAACTGGCTCCTTTTCCGAAGATCGCCGACCAGTTCCAGTACCGCAAAAACATCATCCTTCAGCAAATGGCCGATGCCGGCGTCGATCTTGAACAGGTTAAAGTGGTGGTTGGAAGAGGAGGTGTACTGAAGCCGATACCTTCGGGTGTTTATGAGGTCAATGAAACCATGATCCACGACCTGATCTATTCTGAGACCGAGCATGCCAGCAACCTGGGCGGCCTTATCGCCCACGACCTGATTAAAAACATCCCCGGGGCCAAAGCCTATATTGCCGATCCTGTAGTTGTTGATGAACTTGAACCCCTGGCCAGGATCGCAGGTCATCCCTTGTTTAAAAGAGTATCGATTTTCCATGCCCTGAACCAGAAAGCCATAGCAAGGGAATATGCCCGTGCAATTCAGAAACGCTATGAGGATGTAAATCTTATTGTAGCCCATCTTGGCGGAGGCGTGACTGTGGGTGCGCATAAAAAAGGGAAAGTCATCGACGTAAACCAAGGTGTCGACGGCGAAGGCCCGTTCAGCCCCGAACGAAGCGGGACCCTGCCTGTGAACCAGCTTATAAAAATCTGTTTCGGCGGGGAATATGATATTAAACAGATCAAGAAGATGGTAACCGGTGAAGGCGGACTTGTTGCCTATCTCGGGACTAACAATGCTGCCGAAGTCGAACAAAGAGTAAAAGCCGGGGACGAACAGGCTAAACTGATTTACCAGGCAATGGCTTACCAGATCGCCAAGACCATAGGTGAAATGTACACTGTGCTCAAATGCGAATGCGATGCCATCCTGATTACAGGAGGTGTTGCATACGATAAAATGTTCGTAAGCTGGATACAGGAAAGGGTTTATAAACTGGCACCGGTCCAGATCTACCCGGGCGAAGATGAAATGCGTGCCCTGGCTCAGAACGGCATTATGGTTCTGAAAGGTGAAATAACTCCTACAGTCTATAACTGAAAATATTAGCATGAAACGATTATTTATTCTCCTGACAGGCCTGGTCATACCGGGCCTTCTTTTTGCACAGACCAAATTGATGAGCATGGAAGAAGCCACCCTGGGAACAGGGCTCACGGCAAAAAACCTGTCTCAGCTTCAATGGAACGGGGACGAAAATAACTGGTTTTTCACAGCAAAAAACTGCCTGGTAAAAGCTTATCCCGATAACACATTAAAGGATACTGTTCTCAGGTTTCCGGCCCTGAACGCCTGTTTAAAAGAAGCGAAAGAAGATACCCTGCCTCGTTTCCCCGGCATCACAGTATATCAGGCTAATGTGTTCAGTTTCATTTCAAAGAACAAATTCTTTAGTTTTAATCTTGCGGATGGCAGCCTGCAAAAACTCAATTCCTGGCCCGAAAATGCCGAAAATACCGATATGGCCCCTCATACTTTCAGTACAGCTTACACTGTGAAAAATGGCCTTTTTGTAAGTGTCAAAGGAAAGGAATACAAGGTTGAAACATCATCTAACCCCGATTTTTCCTATGGATCCAGCAGGGTACACAGGAATGAATTCGGGATCAGCAAAGGGACTTTCTGGTCACCCGACGGTGATATGCTGGCTTATTACTATATGAATGAAACCGGGGTAGCCAGCTATCCCACAGTCGATATCACCGACCCCATCGCAGTCCTGGATGGTACAAAATATCCAATGGCAGGCCAGAAAAGCCATAGCGTGAATATTCACATTTATTCACCGGGAGCGAACAAGCATATCGAACTGGAAACCGGTGCCGATACGGCAAAATACCTGACGAATGTTACCTGGAGCCCCGATGGCGAAATTATTTATATAGCCGTCTTAAACCGTGAGCAGGACAGCATGTGGATGAAATCGTATCAGGCTTCCACAGGAAAATTTTTAAGAACCCTGTTCCTGGAAACCGATTTGAAATACGTGGAACCCCTCAATGGCCCTCTGTTTATAAACCATGATCCTTCCCGCTTTCTCTGGTTGAGCCGGCGTGACGGCTACAATCATTTCTACCTTTATGAAGCCTCTGGGAAACTGGTTAAACAGCTGACGAAAGGCCCCTGGGAGGTGAGTTCCTATACAGGTACGGATGCTAAAAAGGAAACGGTCTTCTTCATGTGCAATAAGGATAGTCCAATCGGCAGGTCCTTGTGTTCAGTTGACCTTAAATCAGGGATGGTTAAAGGGATAACCTCATCCGCAGGCAGCCATAATGTAAAGATGGGTAACGGAGGGAATTTTTTCATCGATTCATACTCCAATCCTGGCATGGCAAGGAGAATTCTGTTGATAGATGCACAAGGAGCCATAAAGCAGGAACTTCTCAGCGATGTCAATCCACTGAAGGAATATAAGACCGGTAAAACGACCATTTTTACTGTTAAGAACAATCAGAACACCGATCTATATTGCAGGTTAATAAAACCTGTGGATTTCGATTCAACAAAGCATTATCCCGTGATCATCTATGTGTATGGGGGACCTCATTCTCAAATGGTCACCGACAGCTGGCTGGGCGGGGCAGGGCTGTTCCTGAATTACCTTGCCGAACAGGGTTATGTGGTTTTCACACTCGATAACAGGGGAACCTCCGAAAGGGGCAGGGAGTTCGAGCAGGCGGTTTTCCGTCACCTGGGCGATGCCGAAGTGGAGGACCAGATGTGCGGTGTAAAATATCTCAAAGCGCTGCCCTGGGTCGACAGCACGAGGATAGGCATAAACGGATGGTCATATGGAGGGTTCATGACAATTTCGATGATTGTAAGGAATCCCGGGGTGTTTAAAGTTGCGGTTTGCGGTGGGCCGGTCATTGACTGGAAATATTATGAGGTTATGTACGGTGAGCGATACGGTTTATCTTTCATTAAAAAATGTGTTGACGAAGGGAAACAGGTCGATTATTTTATCTACCCCGGACATGAGCATAATGTGAGGGGAAAGGACAGGGTTCATCTCAATGTGAAGATGTACCAGTATTTTAAGGACTACCTTTAGACAGTGAACCTCCGGCTTGATACCATTCGGCGCCCAACCCTGCTCGTGGATGAAGGCATTTGCAGGGATAATATTCATTTGATGGCTGTGAAAGCCAGGAGGCTTGGAGTGAAATTCAGACCTCATTTTAAGACCCATCAGTCGAAGCTGATTGGTCATTGGTTCAGGGAAGAAGGGACGAAGTCGATTACTGTTTCAAGTGTTTCCATGGCAAGGTATTTTATCGGGGACGGATGGGAAGATATCACTATTGCATTTCCACTGAATTTGCGTGAATCTGATGAGGCCCTTGAACTTTCAACCAGGGCTGATCTGAATGTACTGATCACAATGGCAGAGCCCCTGGAGAGCTTTGGGCAGCTAATGAAAGGAGGTCACCGGCCTGTAGGGATATTTATCAAAATTGATACCGGTTACAACAGGACGGGACTGACGTTAGCTGACAACGAAAAGATAGAAAGCATTATCAATACCTGCCGGAAACATTCGATGCTGACCTTTAAAGGCTTCCTCACCCATACAGGTCATACATACAATGCCAGGGGGAGGGAAGAGATCGATATGATCAGCCGCGAGGCATTCCTCCAGCTCAGATCCTTAAAAGACAAGTTTGACAGCGGCCCGGGGGACCTCTTGCTTTCAGTTGGGGATACCCCTGCCTGCAGCCTTCTTGAAGATTTTGGGGGTATGGATGAGATCCGGCCCGGAAATTTTGTCTTTTACGATGTGATGCAAACCATGATCGGAAGTTGCGGAACCAGCAGGATTGCTGTTTGCCTGGCCTGTCCGGTGGTCTCAAAAGAGCCTTCCAGAAATGAAATTGTAGTTTATGGCGGGGCTGTCCATTTATCAAAAGAATCGGTTTTTCACAAGGGAAAAACAATATTCGGCTTAGTATGCAGCCTTTCAGACGGGGGCTGGTCCGAACCGTTAGATGATTGCTATGTTAATGCTCTTTCCCAGGAGCATGGGGTCATAAAAGTGAGCAAAGAGGTATTTAATATAATTAAACCGGGCGATCTGCTGGGGATACTTCCGGTTCATTCCTGCCTTACCGCCCAGTGCATGGGTAACTACCTGATCGACGGGAACATCGTCGAACCGCACATGTAATTATCTCATTTTCTGCATCTTGGAATTTCGTCGGTTTTTTACCCCCTTTCGTCGGGATTTTAGGGAAACTCATCGATTTTTTCATTTACCGAGTCTAAATAAAGTTTATTTTTGTTGCTTAATTATTTAATTTTCAATGTTTTGTTAAATATTTGTTAAACTTAAAGCTTATGTCATACTGAATGTAACATTACCCTGAGGGGTACGTCTTATGTTCGAATCAAGTTTAAACGACAAAGAAACAACAGAACCAAAAATCAGAAACTAATGAAAACTACATTTTATATAATAGTGACTTTTTTAGGATTACAGTCCAGTCTTCTCTTTGCAAATGGCAGCTCAGCACAAACAATGAATGCAGGGTTGCTGTCATACATTTCAATTGAGACTCCGGGTCCGGCAGTGGAAGCTTCGGCCATCAGTTTATCGGACCTTAAAGTATTGGCGCCTGTTTGTCCGGTTGAGGCCGATTTCAGCGACAATGATTTAATCGTTGTCAATATTGCAACCTCATCAACACTTGCACCGGTTACTCCGGTTGAAGCTGACTTTAATGATTCAGACGCAGATAATCTGACTTTGCTGCTTCAGGATCTTGCCCCTGTAACTCCCGTCGAAGCTGATTTCCCCGATATCGATATCAGCAATTCTGGTGATAATAGGGTCCTTGCTCCGGTAAATCCAACCGAAGCTACATTCGAGGATCTTCTTTAACTCAACATATCTATCCCCGGTAAACGAAAGAGCCCGCTAATTGCGGGTTTTTTCATTTACAGTCTAAAGTATCTCCCCTGGATTTTCAATGGTTTGCTCTTCTTTCCCAATCTTTTTCTTCGACTTCCTTGCCTGGTAATACTTCCGACCACCGTATGCAACCCCCATGGCCAACAGTATGCCTAGTCCGCCATCGATAGGGCCGCCAACGGGGCCACCGTGACCGCTTGGGTCTCCAGGAGGAGGTGGCGGACCAGGACCATCGGCCAATACGGCCATGCTGAAACATATGAAAAATGCGATCAGTGAGAAATAAACGTGCTTTTTCATGGAATGTATGTTTTATTTGTTGATGACTTTGGTGACAAAATTCCGGCCTTCGGAAGAAATGTTTACAATGTACACACCCTGGGCAAGAGGGGCTTCAATGCTGATGATCCCGTCCATCGTTTTTTCCTGACTGCGGATGAGCTGTCCCAGCATGTCATACACAGTGATATTGGCAAGATGACCCAGCATTGACGTTACATCCAGGTAGATCCTGCCATTGCTGATAAAGGCTTTGCCTTCGTTGGTAATGTTTTTACCTACCCCATCCGGGTAGCCGAACACCAGGCTGAACCTTTTTTCACTGTTGGTAGTATCATGGGTAAAGACATAGGTGCTGTTCTGCCTCAGGTTAGTCATTGATCCATTGAGATGGTCCTTTAGTCGTATTGCAAGCGTCGGATCATAGCTGTCAACACCTGAGAAGTTCAGGGTTACCTGTCCGGCAAAGTTCGTTTTAAAGTCCAGGGGAACGATCAAGGCTCCTGCAGGAGGGGGCAGCTGATTGATACTCAGCCTCGACTCTCCTTTTTCGGTCCAGAGCTGGGGAGCATCGGCCAGACCCCAGAGTTTGAAGCCGTCGAGTTGAGGGTCGAATTCCTGGCCCGCTGAATCGTTGAATCCCACGAAGGTCTCGTCGTAGTAATTATTGGATTGAGCCGATATTTTGAGCGTATTAGCCTGGGCTGATTTATAGAAGGCCTGGGTGTTGTGAACGCAGGCGCTGTTATTCATCGTCAGCACAGGGCTTCCGCTTGTCATGACCATAAGGGCCTGTCCTACAGGCACATAAGAGTTACCGGAAAGGGTCACGTAGTTTCCGGCTGAGTAGCTCCAAATCCAGGCCGTTGCGCCTATATTGCTTTTTACCCAGCCACTTGATGATCCCCAGTTAATGGCCTAGGGATAGGGGTTGGGAACCAGGTTGAAGGTATAGGTGCCCCCATAGGAAACCGTAGGAGTGAAAGTGCCAGTGTTCAAATTACCGGTAAAGGTATATGTAGTTGATGCGGCAGGATAATAGATCATATAACCCGAACTGCATGAAAGCGGAGTATCTGTGGGAGTTCCCATACTGACCCATAATCCATAGTAGTTGCTATTCGTAGGATCGACCTGTGAGGCATCCAGCTTATACAGATAGGAGCCCAGGAAAAGGTTTGAAGTCGGACTGGCATAGTATACAGGGATGGAGACCATATGATACTTATTAAGTAAGAGTGTAGCGTCTCCTGAAATATACCTTTGTACCGTAGCGGCTACCGAAGTGGTACTCTGAATAAGAGATCCAGTCCCTGTACCATCACTGCTGATCACCAGTCCCGTGTTCCCTGCGCTGTTTGTGAGAGTGCCGTTAACCGTGAGGGCTTTGACCGGGTCAATGGTTAAAACAGCGCTTGCATTTATGGTCAGGTTGTTGCATGCTGCAGGACTGCTTACTGCCAGAGTCACATGACAGGGATTAGTAGTGCCTGAAGGAATGGTCACATTTGTCGAAGCTGTCGGGACCGAACCAGGGGTCCAGTTACCAGAAACACTCCAGTCATTACTGGTGTTTCCATTCCATGTAACTGTATTGTTCTGCTCCCAGGCTCCCATTTCAGGGAAAAGGGGAGACACTGCGCGGATAGTTCCTCCGTAGTCGTTGGTGATTCCGGTACCCTCCACAGCCGTTAATGCAGCGGAAGGGATGTAATCAGGTGCATTGGTCCTGCCGGCATTGGCAAAAGAAGGATCCAGGCTCTGACTGTGAGCATCGTTCCCTGTAACTTCTGTCACAATAGGGATTGATGTTTTATCACCGCCATAGTATCCAAGTGTTCCGCCTGTCCCTGTAACATAGTAGTCATTGTAGTCGCAAGTCAGGCCTCCTCCGGTGTTTAGAATGTACATTGCATAATGTTTACCACCAGCTCCGCTGTTGGAACGGGCGTTGAAGAAGATGTTATTTCTGTAATTCCTGGTATCGGCAGTGGTGGAATTATACAGTCCTGCGCTGTTCAAAGAACCTGATGTCGGAGCTCCGTTGAGATACACAGTATTGAAATAAATATTGCTTGTTCCTGAAGCATTTCCGTCATAAATGCCATAAAGGGTTGTGTTTGTATTTCCTCCAAGAATGACAATATTATTCGAATAGGTCGCCACCCCGTTATCAATCTTGATCCCGTGGATAGTTGCAGAACTGCTGCCTGAGCTTACGCTCAGACCGTAAATGAGATTTTTGTCAATCGAACTTGCAGTGGACTGTCCGTAGTAGTAGATCCCCGCAACATGCCCGGTGAAGGAGGCGTAGGTGTTTGAAATGTTGTAGATTTTATTGCCCGACAGGGTCTGGGCACTGTTGCTGTTATCCGCAAAGGCTATCCCGGCTGCCGAAAGGGAGGGATTATCCGTGTTGCTCGGATCGGAACCACTGGCACTGTTTGCGTTCGCGATGGTGAGGTCATGAATCAGGTTTCCGCTGATGGTGTTGGTGTTCCTGTATGCATATATCCCATACATCCGGCCGTAAACGGTGGTGGTTGCGTTTGTTGTCCCATTTGTCAGGTTGGCAACTGTATTGTTGCTCAGGTTAACGGTTCCGGAATTACCATCGCATGCAATTCCATATACCTTCTGCGCATCGGTTGTTGAATAGGATGTTGCATTGATGCTGCTCGGTGTTGTTGTGCTTCCAATTGTATTGTTGCTGACCGAAAAGGATCCACCGTTGGATCGTACATAAATCCCATAAAAATGAGAAGAATTGGTGGGAGTTGTATTGGCTACGGTAATGGAGCCAATGATATTATTTTGGGCATTTACATTCGATGATTGGAAGTGAACCCCATAAAAAGCAGCGTTTGAACCATTTCCTGTATAAATAATGGAACCTGTTCCATCGGATGAGCCAATGCAGTTTCCGGCAGTCGTCCCAATATTGACTGTTCCGGCCTGGATATTTATCCCCCACCAGATATTACTACCTGTGTTGGTAAAATTGAAATTTTTAACTGTATTTCCCTGGATATTGCTGGCTATTGTGCTTCCCACACGTATTTCCATAAGCTGGAACGTATTGTTTCCCGTAGTCTTTGTCCATGTCCCCCCGCACAACGGGGCACTCCCTCCAAGGTAATTGTTGGAAATTGTAAAATTGTTCCCGGAAGATGCATAGATGTAAATAATTTCCATATTATTCCCACTGGTGATGGTAAAGGTCTGAGATTCATAGAAGCTGTTTCCTGTTATGGTCCAGGCGTCATTGTAACTATTGCATCCGCCGTTTCCATCTCCTAGATTTATGATAAAAGAATGAGAATTATTGGGATTTAAAACATCATGAATATTATTGTTGCTGATAGTATTCAAACTATTTGGAACTGAGCTGTTTGTTGATCTTGAAAAAATTGTCATTAAAGGTCTGTTCCCGCCGTTGTTTGTAATTTCGTTATGATCAATTGTGTTGTTACTGTTTCCGGTGGTAGTGACAGTGTTTGTGAAAAGCATGGTGCCTTTGTCTCCACCGGACCCAGATCCTTTGATTACGCAATATTTCACCGTGTTATAGGTGGCATCGTTGGTGAACCTTATGGTAGAAGAATTGCCATCGCCGGATCTTGTATTGGTGATGGTCATATCAATTGCCAGCCCTGTGGCATTCACCCTTCCATCAATAGTGACATGATCGGCTCCGTTGAGATCGATAAGTGGGCCGCTATAGCTGCCGCTCAAAGTAACACCACTGATAGTAGGATAAATGTTTATCGAAGTATAGCTGGCACTTCCTGAGCTGCTGGCATTCAGCACGGCAGAATTGTTATCGGTTATACTGCCAATGATTTGCAGGGTGATGGCTCCTGTAATAAGCCCGTTGTTGATATCTGTGAAAGCCAGCTGCAGGGTTGAATAGTTACCGCCGCTACCAACGGTTCTGGTAGCATCAGCATTTGCCCTCTGGACGTTTACTGTCAGGTTCATGCTTAAAGCTAATAGCAGTGAGAGTAAAAGTTTATGTTTCATCTTTGCTGAATTTAAATGGCCAAAGTTCTGGGGCTTTACACATCAACTACCATTATATTTTAACCGGGGAATATATTATGCCTAAGCTGGAGTGTTCAATACCATCTATAGCCACAATCAAATATAATACATTAAAACTGAAAGTCAAAACTTTTATCAAAAGATTGCAGGGTGGAAATGCTTTGTTCACTTAAATTTTGTCTCTATTATTAAAAAAATACCTACCCTGAAAAGTTCAAGCAGGAGCAAATTAACCAAAACTGACAATCGGTTGTTAATTAATAAGTTGAAGTAGTCAAAGAATATCCGCAGAGGATAATCAAGACTTCAGGTTATTTCAATTTATCAGGAAAATATGAAAAAGTGTACTGGAAAACTTCTAAAACATCAACATAGATAAAAATCTGATATACTATTGACTTTCAATTAAATTATTCTATATTTGAGGCTTATACCGCAGCATCATTGTTTTAATTTCAAAAAAGAATTCCTATAAATCAACCGGGTGTCAAACTAATAAGCAAAGTATGAAAACAAAACCTGTATTGCCGATAGCTCTGATGGTCTTAATCTTTCTATCAACAATTAACTTTTTTACTTATGCCCAAAAAAAACAAAGTAATAAGTGCAAGTATATTCAGGATAAAGTAGACGACTTTACGAAAAAAAGGACAGTTGAAACATATGGTGAAACCCTTTATGATATTAAAAAGGGAGGGTTTGGAATGTCTGTCAGTGACGTTCTGGATGCTTCTAACAGAGTGTTTTTGAATGTCTATGGCAGCAATATTGATGGGATTAATGGACTTGAGTTCAGATGGGCTTCTATCAAATACGGTTATGTTGGACCGTTTAACCAGGTGGAATTGATATTGGAAAACGGGAAAATAATTTCTCTTAAGGAAGAAGAAGAATCGGAATCTTACAAAGATGAATCATTTTATTACCATTTTAAGATATTTAAAATTAATGATGATTCTGTTTGGAATACGTTAAAAACCACGCCCGTTACAAAATTAAGATTATCAATAAACGGGAAAGAGCAAAGAACTGATGACATCGATAAAAAAAATGAAACATCTATCATGAAAGTTATCAATTGCATTGATTTGCTAGGAATTCCGAAATCTGTCCCAATTGCGGCTGCTCCGGTTAAAACAGGATCTAATACAACTCAAATTCAAAAGGAGCAGGTTGGTTTATTTGCCGCAATAAAACCTTTAGGAAATAATAATACCATTTCCATTTATAAACAATGGAAATCGATGGCAACTTTAGATAAGGAAGGTATTCCAAAATCGGAAAAGGTAAATGAAATAATTCATTTTTCCGCAGATGGAACATTCACTATGACAATATTATTACAAGATGGCAGCACAACTGTTTACAAAGGCACCTTTCAACTATTAAGTGATAATAAAATCATTGTTTATACCCTGGAAAACGGAGAGTCGTGGTCAGCAACTATCAAAAAATTATCAAACAAAGAACTAGAAATTCAAAATTCAATAGCAACTATAATTTACACTGTTTATTAATTCTCTTTTTATGAAACAAATTTCAATTTATTTGATTGTTACAATTATACTTTCAACATTTATTGGGTTTAGCCTTAATGCTCAAAATTCGTGGATTCAAAAATCGGATTTTGGTGGCTTAAAAAGAGATGACGCAGTTGGTATATCAACATCTTCCAAAGGGTATATTGGAACCGGCGGAAATTTAAATAATTACTATGCTGATTTTTGGGAATATGATCCTTTAACAGATGATTGGACACAAAAAGCAACTTTCCCCGGAAATCCAAGGAAAGGTGCAGTCGGATTTTCTGTTGGAGGCAGAGTATATATTGGCACAGGTGAAGGCGAAGGACTATTCGAAGATTTTAAGGATTTCTGGGAATACAATCCTTCATCAGATACCTGGTCTCAAATACCTGATCTTCCTGATAATGACAGGTCATGGGCCTTTAGCTTTTCAATTGGCAATAAAGGCTATGTGGGTGGCGGACTTGGGTATAATGTTACCAAAGATAAGTATAACAGTTTCTGGGAGTATAATGTAACTACGAGGAATTGGTCAAAAAAAACTGATTTCCCGGGCGGAGCACCATATGATGCTGTTGGTTTCGCAATTGGAAACAAAGGTTATGTGAGTGCAGATGACGGAACCTTTTGGGAGTATGATCCGGTGTATGATGTCTGGACTCAAAAATCAAATATGGATGCTCCGATAAGAGGAAACGCTGTTGGTTTCGCAATCGGGAATATTGGTTTTGTATGCACAGGGTCTAACAACGGACAATATTTCGCTGATGTAAACAGATATGATCCGGGTACTGACACATGGACGAATAACTGGCAAGAAAACTTTACTGGTGATGCAAGATACGGAGCTGTTGGTTTTGCTATCGGTAATTACGCTTATCTTGGAACCGGGTATACAAACCATACCCCTTATTATTTTAAGGACTTTTGGAGATTTTCCGGGACACAACTTCAGCTTGAAGTATCACCTTCAAACAGTGAAGTATCTGCCCTGGCCGGAAACACAGCATTTTCGGTGAATTCAAATTCAGATTGGATTGCAACAAGTGATGTTTCATGGTGCATCGTTACACCGTCAGGAAGCGGCAATGGAACCATTGTTGCAATTTATACGGAAAACACATTGGCCTATTCCCGGACTGCAAATATCCAGGTAAAATTCAGGGACTATGACCAGCCTGTTCGAAATGTCACAGTGACACAGAAAAGATCGAGCAGCGGTACGGAAAATACAACGAAAGATGTTTTTCAAATCTTCCCTAATCCAACAAAAGGCATTTTCAAAATCGCATCCGGTTTTATAAATAATAAGCAATTTGAGGTGACTGTTACTGATATTAGCGGAAGAGAAATATTCAAAAAACAATTGCAGGGTCAAACGGAATACGAAATCGATCTTTCAAATGAAAATCAAGGGTGCTACGCAATTATTTTAAAATTCGATGACCAAATACTGGTCCGGAAGGTGGTAATTATAAAGTAATCGGCAAAGAAAATTAAATCTCAAAGTAAACTAAGAATTGAGATGGCCGCAATAATCGTACCCGTAAAGAAAAATTGCAAATCACAACTCGAAAAAATACAAATTGATTGTTTAACCTAAATATCCTGGAAATGGGAAAGACTATTATTGCTGTATTGTTAATGACTTTTATTGTTATTAATTGTCATGCTCAAGATGTAATAACAAAAAATACCGGAGATTCGATCCTTGCAAAGGTTTTAGAAGTTACGTCAACCGAAATTAAATTTAAAAAAGCAGATAATCTGTCCGGACCAACATATTCCGTTTTGAAGTCTGAAATATTTATGATTCGATATGCAAATGGATCATCTGAGATCATTACAAAACTGGAACCGAAACAATTTGAAGGGAATATGGGAAAGGTGTGTTTTCTTCGAAAAAACGGGTATAGCGGGAGTGGAATTGCCTTTCTTGTTGCTATTGATGATTCTGTTGTTTGTAAGCTGAAAAGTAATTGCTATTCCGAACACTTCATTTCACCAGGTGAGCATAGAGTTTCCCTCACAGGGAATAAATTTACAATTTCTAATCCTATAACCATTACTGTTTCCCCAGGCAGGATCACCTACGTTCAATTAACTACTAAAACCAATTTTACAACCTTCGATATTTTAATAGAGAAAGTTTCAGAGAATCTGGCTAAATTGATTATACCGGAAATAAAACCTAGTAAAAAGTGTCAATAAAGGGCAAAGGTGTTTTAGCCAACCCTTCAGCAGGAGTAGCTGGGTTCATAATATGGATGTATTTTTACTTTCAAATGATGTACAAATTATGACTTGCAGTAAATGTGGTAATTCCCGGGATAAGAATTATTGTCACATCTGTGGGGAGTCAATTAACAAATCCTTGTGAAAGGAGAGGCAAGAACCAACACTGCAAAGCCCATCAGAATATACGCCCTACAAGAAAAGGGCCTTATCTGATAGTTCTTTATGAAAGGATATACTCAATATTAATAGTTTGTACACTTGATAATGTGTGACTTATGTATGATGTGTTAACAGCCGTTGCTATTCTTGTTGGAATAGTCGGTGCAATACATTTGATTTCTACCTATTGGAGTTTCCCTATAAAAAAGAAAAAGCAGTAAATTGTTTCTTGGGTCTTTTTCATCGGAAATCAGAATTTATACCCCTGATTAATTGAATTGGTCTGGCCATTTTTCCCATAATAGGCTTCAGTTTTTGTTGAAACCAAATTTCCATATTCATTGTAAAAACTGAAATCCATGCTCACTTGTCCTTCCGGCGACATGTTGTTTATCCAGCTTATTTTAGAAATGCTATGAGAACCGTTTAATGTCAATTTAATCCATTGAGGAGCAAAGCCACCGGCAATCCACTCTGTTCCGACATTTCCATCCACTGCATTTGCACACTTTTTTTCTGGTTTATACTCCTTACTGCATGAACAATCTTTAATAGTTAAAGGAATCAATTCATCCTCATCGTCATCCTAATTCGATTTTTTTGATTTCTCAGATTGTCTTGTGAAATCTCCCTTTCCGAACTCTCTTTTGTCCACACAATAATAGGTCCCGTTCTTGTATTCGTATAAAGTAGCTGTGATATAAAAAAAGCCAGAGGGAAAATTTGATTTTATATCACGGTTAATTTCGTTAATTTTTATCTCTTCC
>JAPLDN010000289.1 GCA_026391755.1 Bacteroidota bacterium | reverse complement strand
ATGTATGGACACTCCCGGCAGGCGCATCAATAGCCAGCGGTTTCAATACCAATTCAATTATTGTGAATTTCTCAGGAGCAGCAGTATCAGGCAATATCACGGTTTATGGAAACAGCCTTTGCGGAAACGGACCGGCTTCACCTCCTTTCCCTGTAACTGTAACCACTTTACCGATTGCAGCAGGTGTTGTTACAGGTGCAGCTTCTGTATGTGCAGGCGAAATGGGCGTTGCTTTCTCAGTGGCCCCGGTTACCAACGCAACAGGTTATTTCTGGAATCTTCCAAGCGGTGCAAGCATCGCTACTGGAGCTAATACTCCTAATATTACGGTTGATTTCACAACGACTGCTGTTTCCGGTGATGTTTCTGTTTACGGAACGAATCAATGCGGTAATGGAACTGTATCACCAAATTATGCAGTGACTGTTCATGCTATTCCCCGTACCCCGGTTATCGTCAATCATGGTGATACCCTGTTAAGCAATGCAATTGCAGGCAACCAGTGGTATTATGAAGGCGCTCCGATTAATAACGCTATCGGCCAATCACTGGTGGCACATTATTCGGGCTGGTACTGGGATGCTGTCACAATAAATGGATGTGCCTCAGATACTTCAAACAACATCTATATCACTATAACAGGTATCAATGATCCTTCAGCTACCAGTTTCGTGGTTTCCCCTGTTCCGAACAACGGTCAGTTTAAATTAACCATGAATACTAAAACTGCTGAGTCCTTCGATATCGCTATCAGCAATACAATCGGCGCCATGATCTACTCAAAAGATAAAGTCATGGTGAACGGCCCTACAGAACTTCTGATCGACCTTCGCCCGGTTCCTGCCGGAGTTTACACTATGATCATCCGCAGTGGCGAAACAAGAATCATTAAGAAGATTGTAATTAACAAGTAGTATTCTTCCTGCGACCGGTCTTTTCAGATCGGTGCGAATAATGCAAAAAGGCGGTCATGACCGCCTTTTTGCATTATTAACTTTCGGGACAGGGCGTTTATTACGTACCTTTGCATTACATTCTATGGCCTGGCTCAGAGTACGATATGTGTTTTCTGTTTTGTTGTTTGCAGAAATCCTTCTGGCAAACCCTGGGCTTATTGCCTTAAACAAGCCTGCATCCAATCCTGCAATCCGGGGAATTGTTACGAATTCAGCCACAGGCGCTCCTGTCATTGGCGCTAAGATAAGTATAAACGGAAACTATAAGTATTCTGTTGCAGACGGACTGTATGGAATGGAAGTCAATCCGCCGGGAACGTATTCAGTCATGTGTACAAAACCCGGATTCGACACCTTGCTATCTGCCCCTATAACATTTCAGGCAGGAACATATACGAACTTTGATATCCAGCTAAACGAAACGGCAAACCCCTGTTCTTCTATCGCTGCAATGCTTGATACGACTGATCATCTTGTAAGCCTGAGATGGAATAAACCGGCCGGGAATTATGAATTGCTTTATGATGATGGCCTGGAAGATGCTTTTACCGTTTGGCCCCTGGCTGGTAACATGAATGCCCTTAAATTCACACCACTGGCTTATCCGGCAACCATACTGGGAGGCTCTGTGAATATCGGAAAAGTATCAGACTACCTGCCGGGAAGCAATCCCCTGGTCCCCTTTAAGGTCTCCATCATGGCTGCAAACGGGCCGGGAGGCATTCCTGGCTCCCTTCTTGCAGGCCCGGTTCAGGTCACCCCGACTGCTTTTGGATGGATGGATTTTACTCTCCCTTCTTCCCTGCTCATTACTTCGGGTGATTTCTTTATCGTGATGATACAGGGCGGAAAAACCCCTGACGCTGCCGGGCTGGCCGTTGATGTTACCATCCCTCATTACAGGAGCTATTCAAGGAATGTTACAGGAAATAATGACTGGCAGATGGCCTATGGGAATTTTATGATAAGGGCTAAACTCATTGGCCAGGGCGGACCACCCCTGAATCTGAAATCAACAGAGAGTCCCGAAAATTACAAAGTATGGCGCTTGCACCAGGGAGAAGAAGCAAATCAGCAGGCCTGGACTTTCCTAAAAACAGTATCTTCTACCTGGGCTGCCGATATGGACTGGAACAACCTCCCATGCGGACCCTATCTCTGGGCTGTTTCGGCTGTATATCCGGGTAACCGCTTGTCGCCCCCGGCACTCTCCAATGTAATCGGCAAATGCTGGACCGCCCCGGTGACAATCAACCTGGCCATGAGTTGTTCCGCCTCAGGAACGGCATGTACGTTCGTTCAACTGAAAAACCTTGTTTATCCCGATACTATATATAATAAGCTTGCCGATAGCTCGGGAAAAGTGATCTTCCCACGGGTGTGGAAGGGATCCTATTCTGTGACTGCTGCAAAGTTCGGATACCAGAGTTATAGCGGCAGTCTTAATGTAAATGGGGAGTGCTCTTTTAACCTCACGCTTCTCCAGCGAAAATCTCCGCCCACAAACCTGCACATCGACAGCCTTAGTTTAAAGGCAAGATGGGATGTACCCTATTATAATCAAACCCTGCTCCAGGAAGACTGGTCAGGGGGAAGTTTTACCGGCACCGGATGGACCGTCGAAGGAGGCAACTGGATGATCTCATCGTCAAACGGCCATCCCGCACCCTCTGCTTTTTTTAACTGGTCGCCCAGGGTCTATAATTATAACCAATCCATAGTAAGCCCGGCCATCACAGGGCCCAACAGCCCCATACTCACTTTGAAGTACGATATTTCCCTTCTGAATCTTTCCAGCTCGGTCCTCGACCAGCTCATGGTTGAAATCTCTGATGGAACAGTATGGCAAACACTTAAAACTTGGAATAATTCGGCAGGCAATATTGATTGGACCAGGCACGAAATTGATATTTCGGCCTATGCAAATAAAACCTTCCGCATCCGTTTCAGATCTGCAGGGGCCGATTCGTATCAGATCAATGGCTGGTATGTCGATAATATTATCGTTTATGCCTCCGAGTCTGCACATCTTTTAAATCAATGCATATACGGGTATAACTTTTATCTCAACAGCATACTTCTTGCAACGGTGACAACAAATAGCTATACCATCCCCGGAACTGTGGTAAGCTATGATTCTACCTATAATGCCTGCGTTGTTGCCATTTATACCAGCGGATATTCAAGCAGCGTTTGCAAGGCTGTAAATTCGCGCTTTTTATGGCCGCCCGGTAATTTCCATGGAATTGCCAGTAACGACACGGCCCTTCTTCAATGGGAGAAACCGGTTTACAGCATAGATACAACGTACTATACTCCAGCCGGTTTATTGGGATATGATATCTTCAGGGATGATTCCTTCCTCAAATTCATACCGGGAGCGGATGTTCTTTCCTGTTCCGACATTGTCCCTGACCCGGGCAGCTACAATTATAAGCTTACTGCGGTTTACAGTCTTGCTCCATACGGCCATCCCGGCCAACAGGGACAATCCATGGCGGCCGGCCCGGTAAGCCTGCAGATACATTATGGTAAACCACTGCCATTTTTCGAACCATGGGACCAGGGTAGTTTTATTTTCAATAACTGGACTTTCCCGGCCGGAACGGGAAATTGGACCGTCAGTCAAAACTCGGGGAATCCCCCTCCATCTACCTCATTTTCAGGCTTGCCGCAACTTTCAGCCTATAACCTGGTACTTGAAAGCCCTGCCCTCGATGCAACATTGAATTCATGTGCAACAATATGGCTTGATCTTGACCTGAAGCTTGAGAATTACCTCGCCACCGCAACTGAAAAGCTGATCCTCGATGTCAATTATAACCGCAGCTGGCATCAGAAAATGGAATGGGCCAATACCGGGGTTACCGGATGGATGCATTACCATATTGATATCAGCGCCGTTAAACAGAAGGGCTTCAAATTCAGGTTCCGTGCCACCGGCGCGAATTCTTCAAACATCCAGGACTGGCTGATCGACAATATACACGTTTACCCGGTTTGCCTGCCTGCCGAAAACCTGAGAGGGGATGCCATGGGCATGGATACCCATTTGAAATGGAACCCGCCCCGCTGTGATGGCGGAGGAAACTCCCTGAATGAAGGATTTGAAGAACCATATTTTCCACCCCCGGCCTGGGACCGTATCATCAATAACACTGCAGCCAGCTGGAGCCATACCGCAATCTCTTCTCCCATGGGAGTCCATTCAGGGGATTATTCAGCGGGATTATTTTGGGATTATAATGCACAGGATGAATGGCTTATTGCAAGAAATATTTATGTAAACGGGACTCTCAAATTCTGGAGTTTTGCTTACCAGGGATCAACGCATGGCGATCATTATTATGTCAAAGCCTCAACCGATCACGGGCAATCCTGGGTGACCCTCCTCGATATGTCGGCCCTGCCTCCATACCCCGGCCAGGGAGGGTATAACCATTGGCAGGAACCTTATGTTATTGATATGTCGCCATACCTGGGCGATGTCATTGATATTGCCTGGAATGCTGTAGATGCAAATGGCCAGGGGTTATGGTATTATTGGGCTATCGACGATTGCACAATGGGAACGAAGAAATTTGGTTTTGTAAGCGCCCAGCCCTATTATGATGTCTACAGGAAAAGCCCGGGAGGAACTGTATTTTCAAAGATCAACCTCCTCCCGGTTTCTGATACTTCTTATATCGATACAAACCTGCCCCAGGGCCTTTATAAATATTTTATTCAGATCGTCAAACAGGATTGTGATCAGGCTCTTACTTCTGATACGGTAATTATTGATGTAATTACTTCACTACCACAAATTAAAGGATCTGCCGGGATCGTAATTTACCCCAATCCGGCCCATGATTATTTAAGGATAAAATCAGAAAATCCCCTGGTCTCAATCACCCTGACAAACACCAGGGGAGAGGTGGTATCTGAAATGGATGCCATGGGGAAAAAAGAAACCGTACTTTCATTGGGAAGTATTGCGCCCGGGGTATATGTGCTCAGAGCCCTTTCAAAGCAGAGCTGTCATAACATTTCCCTGATAGTCAGGTAGCAGAATGTATGCGAAAAGCCTGCCCCGCCCAAGAGCATATGCCTACTTCTTTTCGTAGATAATGGTAATATCCCCAACACCCGGAAGATGTTCGAGGACTTCAAGGCGATTCTTGCTGACCGACAGGTATTTTAACAGGATTGTGTTTTTAGTCAGGGTATCAGTGAAAACGATAGTCTTTTCTGATTCGTTCATCACCCAGTTCCCATTAATAATCCTGTTCTGGCTATTGAATACAGCAGTTTTGTCGGCTGAAAATTTTATATTTTTACTGAAGTCAGGAAGATATATAAGGATCTGCTGAATCATAGGATCTGATTCGGGATTGCTGTTCTTTGTATTACCCGTTAAATCTTCAGTTAACAGCTTGGCGGGTTTTATATTCTCGGAATGAACATCCGTGCATTTCCATGAACCTATAATCAGATTTTTGGGTGCACCGCAGGATATAAGGAAAACTGGCAAAACCAGGGTGAAAACGATTGTTCGGAACAGATGCATATGAAATTATGTTATTTTATAAATTATAGATTATCAAACGAATTGCAAAAATACATAAAGTCAGGGTTTCTTCAAGGAAAAAAAATGCATATCTTTAATGAAAAAACTTGCATTTGTTTAAATAAATGTTTTACATTTGCTGTCATAGTAATGAAGCAGTGAAGCTTTTTTTACGCAGTTTAGGTTTTAATTCATTCATAATTAATCATTTAAGAAATTGTTCTTAATGAATTTTTATATTTTGCAACTATCCCTTATATATATCAATTGTAAAATTGATCCTCATATTATGTTCAATCTTTAATTATAAACTAAATTTTAACATTATGAAAAATGTTACCAAAATGCTTGCAAAAGTGATGATGCTTATAGCATTCTTACTTTTGTTCTTTCAAGAGGCAAGTTGGGCCGATCGCACTTCTACCTGGGGTACAGCAGCATCTACAATTAATATGCCGTTCCGTACTGCCTACCAGGGTGCCAGGTCTCAAATTGTCTATACTCCGACTGTGCTTGCAGGAATCATGGCGGGACCAATCAACGAAATAGCATTTAATGTTGCTACTGTTGGTAGTCCGGCAATGACAAACCTAAAGATTTCAATGCAAAACCACACCGGATGGATCCAGGATTTATTAAACACGGGCTGGACCCAATGCCTTCTGCTTCCTTCTTACTCTACAGTTGCCGGATGGAACACTTTTGTTCTTACCACTCCATTTATCTGGGACGGAACATCAAACATTGTAGTCGAAGTTTGTTTTGGTCTGGATGCGACCGCTAGTACAGCAAGCATGACCAATGCCACACTTGGACCATCTCCAACCGCCCCTGACTATGAGTTTTTGTATAACAGGGCAAATACTGATGGTTGTACCCAGGTGGCAGCTTATGTTACAGATTATCTCCCTGATGTAATGTTCACCCAGTACACAGGTACCCTTAGCGGGACCGTAACAGCCGCCGCCGGTGGTCTTGGGATTGTTGGTGCAACCGTAACCGGTGGTGGACCCTTATCCACTACAATTGCAGGTGGTGCTTATACCAAAGACGCTAACGCTGGCACAGGAAATTATATTGCCGCTGCAGCAGGGTTTTCACCTCTGACAAAATCAGGTACCGTTACTCATGGCGGGACTACCACGCTGAACTTTAGCTTGTTACTGAACCCGGCCGTTCTTACAGGCCGTGTTACCAATGCCGCAACCGGATTAGGTATTAAAGGTGCAAAAATTGTGGTTAATGGTAAAGCAACCTATTCAATTGATAACGGATTGTATTCAATGAACGTTACACCGGCCGGTACTTTCCCGGTCATTTTTTCCAAAGCTGGTTATAACGATTCAACGACTACTGCAGTTACGTTTACAGATGGTGTAACAACCACCATGAATATGGCGATGAAGGAATTTCCAAATCCTGCATCAACTCCTTTTACCGCAGCTCTCAATGCTGGCGCGACCCAGGTCAATCTGAACTGGGGAATACCCAAGGGTAATTATGAACTTATCTATGATGATGGAGTTCCTGATACAACTACAGCCTGGTCATTCGCCGGTAATATGAATGCTGTTAAATTCACTGTTCTTAGTGCACCGGTCACCGTTATCGGCGGTAGTGTCAATATCGGCCAGCCAAGTGATTATGCTGCAGGAACAACTCCTGGCGCACTCACTGCTTTCAAAGTTCAGGTGTATGATGCCACAGGCCCCGGAGGATCTCCAGGCTCTGCTATCGGCAGCCAGGTCTCCGTTACTCCTACCACATGGGGATGGAACTCATTCACACTTCCGGGCATATCAGTTACAGCCGGCAATTTCTACCTGGTCATGATCCAGGGCGGAGTTCCCCCAACTGCAGCCCGACTCGCCATTGACAGAACTTCATCACAGTTACGCAGCTGGAACAGGTATGTAACCGGTGGCGGTTCATGGCTCCCGGCCGACGGTAACTTCTTAATCCGTGCCGTTGTTAACGGCATCGGTGGTCCTCTCGATAACGTTGCAGGTTTACTTGGTTACCAGGTATATCGCCTGTTACAGGGCCAGGAAGGCACACCGTTACTCTGGACTACATTATTTGCTCCCACAACAACCAGCTACTCTGATGTGACCTGGCAGGTTCTGCCCGATGGTCCTTACAGGTGGGCTGTTAAAGCTCAGTATACCGGAGCCCGTTGGTCAGCGCCTATCTTCTCAAATGTTATTGGTAAAAACTGGACAGCACCTGTTACGATCAACGTAGCCCTGACCTGTGCAGCTGATGCTATGGCAGGAACCCAGGTTAGACTGGTTAATAACGCTCTGCCCGATACTACCTACTCAGGTACTACAGGCGCCGATGGTAAAGTTACATTCAATACTGTATGGAAAGGCGACTACACATTAACAGTAAGCCGTATTTTCTATACAACGCTTACTCAGACTGTAACCATTATGGGACCCTCGACCATCACTGTTTCACCGATGCATTCAAAGGATCCTGTTACCAATTTCGTGGTCAGCGGAGTTACTCTTAAATCAAGCTGGTCCCCCCCGAGAAGCGCCGTTCAGGTATTCAATGAAGACTGGTCAAGCGGTTCATATACTACCAATGGCTGGACAACAGATGCTACTAACTGGGTAATCAGTACAGGCACCGGAAATCCTGCTCCTTCAGCAGAATTCTCCTATAGCCCGACGATCACCAATTACAATCAGTATCTGACCAGTAAAGTCATCACTGCATCGCCGGCTCCAGCTCATTTGTTAAAGTATGACATTAACCTGAGTAACTTTGATGCTACCACTCTCAATACCATGTCTTGCGAAATATGGAACGGAACAGCATGGAAGGCTTTGGATACTATCAAAAACACTGGTTCAATAGCCTGGACAACCAAGGTACATGATATCTCGGCTTATAAGGTGAGCAATACCTTCAAGTTCAGATTTCATACAGCAGGTGTTGACTCATATGCCATCAACGAATGGTATTTTGATAATATCCAGATCTATGGTATGGATGCAATGCATGGACCAAACGTTTGCGTGCTTGGATATAATTTCTATCTGAACGACGTATTGGTTGGTTACACACCCGATACCACGTTTAACATCCCGGCTCCTGCTGTAATTTACGGAAATACATACAATGCATGTGTTTCGGCAGTTTACGGCAGCGGATATTCAAATAAGGTTTGCGCTAGTTTCAACGACAGATTCCTGTGTCCCCCGGGTAACCTTACAGGCGTACCCCAGGAAAGCACAGCTTACCTGACCTGGACATCACCAAGTTGCGGACCTCACCTTGTAAACTACATTCTTGACTCGGGTAATCTCGGTTATGGTTATTCATGCAGCGGTGCTCCTGTTATTGAAGGTTTAGGTAACTGGTTTGCAATTCCGGCAACCACTGCTGGTGTGATCCAGTCTATGGACGTATATACTTTTGCACCCCCAGCCATGACAGGCGCCATTACATACCAGATGGATATTTATTCACCCACTGGTGTCCTTTTAGGTACATCAGCTACTTTTACTCCGGCCGGATCACTTCCCGGTGGAAGCGGATGGAATACCGTCGTAATGCCTGATGTTCCCTTTACCGGCCCGTTCTTTGGCTGTTTCAGGTACAATATCACAAATCCCGCATGGGCTGGTTGTGCAGTTTGCGTCGATACCTTATATTCTGTACATCATAACAATACTGCAGGATATTTCGAAGCTACACCCCCCGCACCATGGTTCTGGCAGCTGAATACCGCCGGTGGTGGTAAAAAAGGCGCTTTCGTTATCCGTGTTACAGCCCTTGTTAATGGGAAAAAGGAACTCATTGTAGCAGGCGATCCTTCTCCTGAAACAGGCGCTCCTGTAGCTCATCCTAACGTACAGGCTTTTGTAAACACTAATCCTGAGACTGCTCCTTTGGCTCCGGCCGCTGTTCCTCCTGCAGTACTTGGATATGACATATATCGTAATGGCAGTACCATTCCTTATGCATATGTTAATAACCCGGCAACTCATGAATTCTATGATTTTAACCTGAATCCGGGAAAGTATACATATACGGTTGATGCCCATTATGATGTAAGCCCTGTTTCTCCTTTAGTAGATAATTCTCTGGCTGTAGGACCTGTTACTGTTCTTATCAACTACGGTCGTCAGCTTCCATTCTACGAACCTTGGGATAATGGTACATTTACTTACAATGTATGGAGCCATACCGGCAACTGGTCGGTAAATACAGGCCTTGGAAATCCTGCTCCTGCAGCAGATTTCTCATGGACACCTGCCCGTACCAATTATTCCGATACCTTAAAAACCACAGCAATCAGCGCTGCACCTTATGCTTGCGCCAAGATTTATCTTGACTTCGACTATAAACTTGACGATCGTAACGCTACAGGAGCTGAATTCCTTGCTGTTGATCTTTTTAGAGACGGTGGGTATTCGAAAATCGCTGAATTTGCTAATAATGGAAACGTAAATTGGACAAGCAAGCACATTGAGCTTCTGGCTACGAAAGGCAAAGCCTTTAAAATCCAGTTCCGTGCTCATGGGGCAAAATCGCTTGACATCCTCCATTGGTATGTAGATAATATCAGGGTGTACGCAGTTTGTTCTCCCGCTACTGCCTTAACCTATACCCAGTCACATAATACCGTGAACCTGTCCTGGACAGCTCCGGTATGTAAACCTGACGGTCATGGAATACATGAAGGTTTTGAAGGCGCTACCTTCCCTCCACAGTATTTCACTGTAATTAAAACCAACACTGAAACAAGTACCGTGAATGGTTACTGGTGGCAGTTTGCAGGTAATACTGCTATCATGCCCCCGGTTGGCAATTATTATGCAGCCGTATGGTGGAAAACTACTCATCAGGACGAATGGCTGATCGCACATGAAGTTTCGGTAACATCTAACCTTACTTTCATGGCCTGGGATTATTGCCAGGGATCAACTCATGGAGACCATTACTATTGTAAAGTTTCTACAAACAATGGTTCAACCTGGACTGTTTTACTTGACCTTGCAACTTTACCCCCGGTTACTACAACAGGTGAATGGAAAACCTACACTGTTAACATGGCTGCTTACATGGGCCAGACGGTTACGCTTGCATGGCAGGCTGTTGATAATGGATCAGGTGGAATCTGGTATGCATGGGGAGTTGATCAGATCAATATCGGAACCAAGACTATTTACGGTAAAGATTTGATCGTTCAGTCAAATGCCGGCAACGGTTTAGGCTCAGTAAGAACCGATAATGTTGATGTGAACACTCTTGTTCCGGTTGGTAAGAAACCTTTCACCGAGACTGTAAATGCACCTGAATTCGCTGGCAGTATAGTGAAAGGATACAATGTTTACCGTACCGATTCAACAGCTCATAATTTCCATAAGATCAATGGAGCAGCAGTAAGCGGTACAACTTATACCGACATTATTCCTCTAACAGGTCTTGGAAATTACAAGTATTTTGTAACTACCATATACAATGACACCGTTGCAAATACATTCCTTTGCGAATCACCGGGTAGCGACACTATCACAGTGCAGTTCCCGCATGTTGGCATCGTGGAAATCGGCAATGGCCAGATCATGGTATATCCGAATCCTGCAAATAGTAACGTTAACGTGAAGAGCGATTTCGTTATCAATTCAATCGACGTTATGAACTATGTAGGCCAGACCGTGTACAGGAACAGCAATGTAAACGGAAAGCTCACAAACTTCAACGTTTCGAACCTGAATGCAGGAATTTACTTCGTGAAGGTGTCCACCGAACAGGGAACACGTACAGTGAAGGTTACTGTTTCGCACTAATCTTTAATTAGATATTCCCAAAGAGGCCGGCAATTCGCCGGCCTCTTTTATTTATCCCTATCTTTGCCGGCTCAAATGGTTTCAGTATCTAATATATCGGTTCAGTTCGGAGGGGATCCTCTCTTCGACCATGTTTCATTTATCATTAACGATAAAGACCGCATTGGCCTGGTAGGAAAGAACGGAGCGGGAAAAACCACCCTGCTTAAGATCCTTAAAGGTTTACTACCCGCCGGGGAAGGTGAAGTCGTTATGCCCGACAGCCAGACTATTGGTTACCTCCCCCAGGAAATGGAAACCAGCAGCCGCCAGACGGTTCTGGAGGAAGCTTCCATGGCTTTTTCGGAAGTCATTGAACTTGAGACCCGGATTAAACTCCTGGAACAGGAGATACATTTAAGAACTGATTTTGAGTCGAAGGAATACCATGCACTGCTGAAACAGCAATCGGAGGTTTATGAACGATTCCATATTATTGGCGGAAGCTCAATTCATGCCGATGTGGAAAGGGTGCTCACAGGTTTGGGTTTCTCCCGTGAGGATTTTATCCGCTCTATGTCGGAGTTCAGCAGCGGATGGCAGATGCGGGTTGAAATTGCAAAGATCCTTCTGCGCCAACCCGATCTTATCCTTCTTGATGAACCCACCAATCATCTCGATATTGAAGCGATTCAATGGCTGGAAACATTCCTCGTCCAGTACCGTGGCGCCGTGATCCTTGTGTCACACGACAGGGCGTTCCTTGACAATGTATGCACCAGGACCATCGAGATCACCATGGGCAAGATCTATGACTATAAAGCCAATTATTCGGGCTATGTGGAGATGCGCGAAGAACGGATGGAAAGCCAGCTTGCCACCTATGAAAACCAGCAAAGGCAAATCAGGCAGGTCGAACGCTTTATCGAGAGGTTCAGGTATAAAAACACCAAGTCAAAACAGGTTCAGTCGAGGATCAGGATGCTGGAGAAGATGGACGTTGTTGAGGTCGAATCGACCGACGAATCCTCCATACATTTCCGCTTCCCCCCGGCACCGCATTCGGGTAAGATCGTGCTTGAAGGCAGGAATATAATCAAGGACTATCCGCAGAAAAGAGTTCTGCACGGCATCGATTTTACTGTAGTAAAAGGAGACCGGATTGCCTTCGTTGGCCGCAACGGAGAAGGGAAAACCACGCTTTCGAAGATAATTACGGGAATCCTCGAGTATTCGGGCGAACTGAAAAAGGGTCATAATGTGGTGACAGGGTATTATGCCCAGGACCAGAGCGAGCATCTCAATCCCGAGCTAACCGTTTTTCAAACCATAGATGAAATTGCTGTGGGTGATATCAGGCCCAGGCTTAAAGGTATCCTGGGCGGATTCCTTTTCAGCGGCGACGACATTGAGAAGAAGGTTAAAGTACTCAGCGGGGGCGAGAGATCCAGGCTTTCAATAGCAAAGCTTCTGCTTACTCCTGCCAACCTTCTGGTGCTCGATGAGCCAACCAACCACCTCGATATGCGCTCAAAGGATATCCTCAAGAGCGCCCTTCTCAGGTATAACGGCACACTTATCATCGTCTCGCATGACCGTGATTTCCTGCAGGGTCTCACCAGCAGGGTATTCGAGTTCAGGGAAGGGAAATTCAGGGAACATATAGGCGATATCTATGATTACCTGGAGCAGAGGAAGATCAGGGAGCTTACAGAGCTTGAAAAGAGTTCGTCAAAGGAGAAAGATATCTCCAGGGAAGCCATATCGGAAAATAAGGCAACATATGAGAAGAAGAAGGAATCTGAAAGGGACCTTCGGAAAGTAAAGAACCAGATCGGCCGTTCTGAAAATGAGATTGAAAACCTTGAGAATGCAGTGAAAATACTGGAAGGCATGCTTGGTGAGCCACAGAAACACCAAGACAGGATCAGGGATGGATCACTTTACAGGGAATATGAAGACCTGAAATCAAGGTTGCTGGCAGAAATGAACAAATGGGAAGACCTTCATAGTGAGCTGGAAAAATTTTCCTGATCAGCTTTCCCTGTCAACCATCTGTGCGGCAACTTCAAGCAGCATCTGCTTTCTTTCATCGGGAATATTGATCCGCGCAATTATTTCCAGGGCTTTGCCAAAATACTCGTCTATCAGGGAACGGGTGAGGACGTCAATCTGCAGCTTCCTGTATATTTCAGTAATTGTCTGGACCTTCTCAGGAGCCGAAAGAGACTTCTCCCGGTAATGACTGGTAAGGAGTTCCAGGGAATCCCCGCTGGCAAGTTCAAACGCCTTCAGGTACAGGAAGGTCTTTTTATTCGTGACTATATCGTTACCAATTTCTTTCCCGAATTTATCCACCTCTCCGAAAACGTCTAGGTAATCATCCTGGAGTTGGAAGGCAAGCCCAAGGTTCTCTCCAAACTCATATATCAGGTCAGCCTCTTCGGCCGGGGCTTTGGCAATAATAGCGCCAAGTTTGAGGCTGCAGGAGATCAGGACAGCGGTTTTAAGCCGTATCATCAGGATATAATCAGGAATAGAAATATCGGTCCTGGTTTCGTAATCCATATCGTATTGCTGGCCCTCGCACACTTTCCTCGCCGTGTCGTTAAACAGCTCGAGTACCTGGGGAAGCAGGGCAGGTGTAGTCTTTGTAACAAGTTCATAAGCCATGACAAAGAGGGTATCGCCCGAAAGGATTGCCGAGTTCGTATTCCACTTTTTAAAGACCGTTTCTTTGCCTCTCCTTATCGGGGCCTGGTCCATAATATCATCATGAAGCAGCGTAAAATTATGGAATAGTTCAAGCCCCATGGCAGGGGCAAGAGCATCCTCAATACGGCCTCCGAACATATCGCATGACATCAGTGTGAGCAAGGGCCTAATGCGTTTTCCGCCAAGATCCATCATGTATTTGATGGGATCATAAAGGGACGAAGGCTTAAATTTGAAGTTAGCCGAATGAAAGGCCTCTGAAATAATATCCTGGAATTCTTTTTTAATATACATGGGTGGATGTTGGTATCCCTAAGCTCCGTCATTACCGTGCTTTGGGCGATTCAATCATTCATTTTGAAAAACCCGGCAGGTCGTCAAGATTCAGCAAATACTGTCCATACCCGCTTTTCAGAAGAGGCTGGGCTACCCTGATCAGCTGTTCACGGTCGATAAACCTCATCCTGTATGCGATTTCTTCAATACAGCCAATTTTCAGTCCCTGCCTGCTTTGTACAACTTCAACAAACTGGGCAGCCTGCAAAAGGGAATCGAAAGTGCCTGTGTCGAGCCAGGCTATGCCGCGGCTCAATACTCCCACCTTTAGCCTGCCCTGTTCAAGATAATACCGGTTTACATCTGTAATTTCATACTCCCCTCTAGCACTGGGTTTTGTGTTTTGTGCAACTTCCAGAACTGAATTATCATAAAAATAAAGTCCGGGCACTGCATAATTTGATTTCGGGTGTTTTGGTTTTTCTTCAATCGACAATGCCTTGAATTGATTGTCAAACTCAACAACCCCGTAACGTTCGGGATCCTGCACATGGTAGGCAAAAACAATTCCGCCTTCAGGTTTGTTGCTTTCCTGGACCAGCTGGGATAAACCATTTCCGTAGAAAATATTATCGCCGAGGATCAGCGCCACATCATCCCCTCCAACGAATTCCCTGCCTATCACAAAGGCCTGGGCAAGCCCGTTCGGAACAGCCTGTTCGGCATAGGAGATGGCCATTCCAAGGTTTTTCCCATCGCCCAGCAGTTTCCTGAAATGAGGAAGGTCGTATGGCGTAGAAATGATAAGCACTTCCCTGATCCCTGTCATCATCAGGACCGATAAGGGATAGTAGATCATGGGTTTGTCATAAACAGGCATCAGCTGTTTGCTTACGGCAAGGGTCAGCGGGTGAAGACGTGTTCCCGATCCGCCGGCCAGTATTATTCCTTTCATATCTCGGCTTTTTTTTAGTGAACCTTATCCAGCTATCCAGTTATCCAGTTATCCAGTTATCCAGCCATCCCGTCATCCCGATTTTCATGCTCATCATCCTCATAAATATCCAGGATAGGTTCCTCAAACGCCTTGGTCGTGCTCCAGCGGTCGAGGGTGAGCAGCATCGAAGGCAAAACAAACATGTTCAGCATCCCGGCAACCAGCAGGGTGATTGATACAAGCAAGCCCAGGGCCTGGGTTCCACCGAAAGTGGACAGCACAAATACCCCGAACCCGAAGAAAAGAACGGTTGAGGAATAGATCATACTATAGCCTGTTTCTTTAAGGGCCGAGATCACCGAGTATGGGATGTTGTGGTTTGAGTGTTTCAGCTGAAGCCGGTACCGGGAGAGGAACTGTATTGAATTGTCAACTGAAATGCCAAGTGCGATACTGAAAATGAGTATAGTCGAAGGTTTAATGGGTATTCCGATAAATCCCATCAGGGCGGCTGTCATAAGCTGGGGTATGATGTTCTGAATAAGAGAAATAATGATCATTCGCCAGGATGTGAAGAGGAAAGCCAGGATTGCCGCAATGATCACTATAGCCAATGCGATGCTTTCCCAAAGATTCCTGATAAGAAAATTTGTTCCTTTCAGGAATACAACCGAGGTCCCGGTAATATTCACCGTATATTTTGATGGGTTGAAGATACTGTCGATCTTAGGTCTAAGATTTTTCTGTATGCTGTCGATTTTTGTTGTTCCCACATTGGCCATCTGAACGCTGACCCTTGTGATCTGGTAGGTGCTGTCGATAAAGTTTTTAAGGATGGTCCGTTTCTTAGGCTTCATATCGGGAATATAATCGGCCATAAAAGCAATCTCATTTGAATTCGGCAGGGTATAGAACTGCGGATCCCCGCCGTAAAAAGCCTGTTTGGCGGTTTTTATAACTTCAACAACCGAAAGGGCTTTTGAAAGTTCGGGGTACTTTGCAAGAGTATCCTGCAACCTGTCGATTTTCTTAAGGACGGAAAGCTGGAGGACTCCTTTTTTCTTCCTCGTGTCAATCGAGATCTCAAGGGGCATGATGCCTTTGAAGTGTTTCTCAAAGAACAGCAGGTCTTTGTATATCGGGTCTTTTTTGGAGATATCGTCAACAATTGTTCCCGATGTATGAAGGAGGCTGGCCCCGACAATCCCGATCACCACACATACTCCCATCCCGATATAGATCTGGCTGCGGTAATGGGTCACCCAGAAAACGGCTTTGTCGATGATCTTTTTTGCAAGGCTGGCCTCCAGGTGTTTTACATGCTTGCTTTCCGGCGGTTGAAGGAAGCTGAAGATAATGGGCACCAGTGTAAGTGAAAGGGCATACACAACCATAATGTTGATAGCTGCAATCGTGGAAGAAGATAAACAGGAAGAATGCTGCGATAAGCAGTGTGAGGATGACAAAGAGCTTCATTTCATCCTGCAGTTTCTTGGCGATCAGGGTCTGGATGTAAGGCAGGCCCGAATAATGGACTTCAATATTGCTGCGTTTTCCGAAGCGGTCAACAATACCCTTGATATTGTTAACGAGTTTCAGCCTTGATTTGGAATGGATCAGGTTCTTGTCGAGAGTCAGGGCAAAAAGGTATGCCGAGGTGGCCCTGTTATACAGCAGGTGTTCGTAAAAAGGAAGTGAAAGTATAAGTTGATGAATTGAATCCAGTTCGGCCTGGGATGCAGGTTTCTTTGGGCTGATGGGTACAAAAACGAACTTTCGGAGTGAGTCGTTTTTTACAAGGTTGAAAATCCTGGTAACTGAGACTATCCCTTCAACGCCTTTAATCCGGCTCAGAGAGTCGGAGAGGTCATATACCGAATTATAATTTTCAAGTTTAAACAGTTCAGGCTCCACCATACCGATGAACATCACCGAGCCGTCTTCTCCGAATTGTTTGATGAATTTCTGGTAGACCCTGAAGGTCGTGTCAGTGTCGGGAAGTATACTCTGACTTTTATACTGTATCTGAACATCGAGGGCCTTGTAGGCCATGAATGCCGTGATCAGGGCAATCGCGAAAAGGATGACGATCCGGTTTCTGAGGATGAATCGTACAAGAAAATTCCACATAATCAGTTGAAACTGCGAAAGTACGAAAATTTGCTTTATTTTATCAATTCCATCAGAAACCTTGGTACTTTTGGGGGAAAATCCTTATGAAAAAAGTCCTTTTTATCGATACGGTCCACCCCCTGATAAGGGAAGAACTGAAGGGTATGGGGTTCCAATGTGATGAATTCCCCGGGTACGGGAGGAAGGAATACGAAGCCGTCGCATCGGAATATTTCGGCATAGTCATCCGCAGTAAAATCAAATTAGACAAAGAGTTCCTTGAAAAGGCAACACAACTCAGGTTTATCGGAAGGGTAGGCTCAGGTCTTGAAAACATCGATGTTGCTTATGCTGAAGGATTGGGTATTCGCTGTCTGAACTCTCCCGAAGGGAACCGTGATGCTGTTGGCGAACACACTTTGGGCATGTTACTCGCACTTATGAATAATATTTGTCGCGCCAACGGTGAAGTGAGACAGGGAAAATGGATAAGGGAAGGGAACAGGGGTATTGAGATCAAGGCAAAAACCCTTGGGATCATCGGATATGGGAATATGGGCAGCGCATTTGCACAGAGGCTGAGAGGCTTTGAAGCAAATATTATTGCATATGATAAGTACAAATGCGGCTACGGGGATGAGTTCGTGACTGAAAGCAGCATGGAGGAATTGTGGGCGAAATCTGATATTGTGAGCCTTCATGTTCCTCTTACCGAAGAGACAAGATACCTGGCCGGTGAGGCCTTTTTTGGAAAATTCGCGAAGGATATTTTCTTTTTAAACACTTCGAGGGGGCAGGTCGTTGACGCTTCTGCCCTGGTTGCAGCCCTGAAGACGGGTAAGGTAAAGGGGGCAGCACTTGACGTACTTGAGTTTGAGGACAGCTCCTTTGAAGCTCTTACGAAGGATATACCTGTGGATTTCAGATATCTCCTTGAATCTGATAAGGTGCTTCTTACCCCGCATATTGCAGGTTGGACGATGGAATCGAATGTTAAGCTGGCAAGTGTGCTGGTGGAGCAGATCAGGAGAATCGTGATATCGGGATAACTGGATTACTGGGTTACTGGGTTACTGGATAACTGGGTTACTGGATAACTGGATGTATCCTGCATCCTGCTTCCCGCATCCTGCTTCCCGCTTCCTGCTTCCCGCTTCCTGATGATGTCCTCCATTTTTCTACCTTTGCAAAAAATTTAATTCCTTTTTCATGAAACTCGAAAATAAGCTTTTTAAAGGAAAAACTCTTGCCATACTCTCGGGAGG
>JAPLDN010000228.1 GCA_026391755.1 Bacteroidota bacterium | reverse complement strand
TTAATTCTTTATTATTTTCATTATAAGTTAGTGAGTTCCCACCTCCAATTTGACTTAACGCACCTTCTTTTGTAAGTGTATAATTTCCCGGTATTGCAACAGCAAAACCTTCAGGACCAACTTCAATTAAGTAATTATCTCCATTTTTGGAAATATTTATACCTAATTTTTTACCATTTGCGATTTCTTTTGACTGCCAATGGCCAAGAAAGACTTTTCCCTTTGAACTTTGTCCACACGATAAAGCAGTAAATAAAAAAAGACTAACCAATAAAAAGCATAAACTTTTTGTTTTCATTGTTTTAGGATTAAGTTAATGACTATTAAGACTTACACTAATTGATTTCTTATGAAAAGGATGAAGTATTTGTAGATTTATGCAACAATTTATTGTAGGTTTTTTTACATGCTTGGCTTATTAGCCTTGGTTAAGGTTTATTTTTAGTGAAAGTTACAATGGGTTTTCATAAGTGTAAAAATAGTAAAATAATAAGCAAACTTTCCCTCTTTGTCAATTAGTGAAAGGTTTTCCCACAAGTGATTGATTGCCTAATCGATCCATTCCCCGATAGCTTTCCGATACGATATTTCAATTACTATTCTATGACCTTTTTCTGAATGATATCAGGCGTATTAAAATCAAATCCAGAAAAACTAATACACCAGGGTATTTAAACGTCCTTTCACATTTGGATGCATGATCAGCTACCCGGATGGACTTGATTCTGCGACCCTCTGGTTAATAGTCAAAATCACTTAAATTTTATATTTGAAAATAGGTTGTAATTTTTATAAGTGTATACTAATGTGTATACCGACAAATAAAAAAAGGTTTCAGAATTTCTGAAACCCTTTTTTTTACTGGTCGGGGCGAGAAGACTCGAACTTCCGACCCCTTGCACCCCATGCAAGTACGCTAGCCAACTGCGCCACGCCCCGATATCCCGAATTGGGAGTGCAAAGATAGAAAGAATATTCAATAGTTCAAGGGTAATTTTGGGCAATATGTTCTCAGCCAGGCATCAACCTGAACAGAGGATGCAATCCCCTTTAATGATCAATGCCATACCTCGATAGGATCTCTCCCCATGCGTCACTGTCGATTACATTCAGCAATGCCGGGTTGATGCGGTCGATCAATGCCTGGTTGTTTTTGCCGGCCATATAGGAAAAGTATTGCAGGTTTAACCCGCTGGGTATGATCATGATCTTGTCGCTCAGTTTATTCCTGGTCACCAGGTATTGAAGCAGCGCCTGGTCATAAACGAAAGCATCAATGATGCCTGAATTTACGGCCTGAAGGCCATCCCATGGCGAAGAAAAAGAGGAATATGGAATATTATGCCGCCTGAGGGTTTCGGCGTACCCTGATTTGTAAACCGCGCCCACTCTGCAATTGCTGAGATCATCTGGATTTTTTATCTGGGATTGCAGCCTGTTGACGGTAAGTTCGGATGAAACCACCCCTGAAGCTATAAAGAACAATCCGATCGCGAAAAACATCCAGAAAATTGCAAGTATCCTTCCCAATCTTGTTTTAGGTATCTTATCGCCATAGCCCACCGTTGTCATGGTTACAAAAGCCCACCAGATGCCATCGGTCACACCGATAAACCCCGGCCTGAATTGCAGTGCATTCCCCTTACGTTCGGCCAGCCAGAGAAAAACAGCAAAGATTGTGGCTATCAGGAAAATAAAGAGCAATGACCGTATTATCTTCCATGAAAATATATTATTAAGCAGCTGGAAAAAGGCAGATTGTTTCTCGATCCTGGTTGCAATGCCCATATTGGAAATATAAAAGGGAATTGACAGTTTCAATTTCGCAAGACGTTCGCTTGTCGCCGTAAGGGGAAGGATGGAAAGGTCAATGGCACCAGATCGTAAATCGTGCATCAGTGTATCGGTGGAACTGTAGACTTTATATTCGTAAGGTATCCTCAGGGTGTCGCTGATAAGCCTCCACAGATCGATACAGACCCCCGACATTATTCCTTCCTTGTTTATGATATAAGGAGGCGCATAGGTAATGCCGATTTTAAGCTTTTGTTCTCCCTGAAATCCTGATGCCAGGGTTAATGACAGGAAAGCCGGCAACAGTAACAGGATCAATAAGGATCGTTTCATTGAAGTAAATGGTTGAACAGTAAAATTAAGGATTTTCTGTTTAAGTCCACTATAGAACTGCACCATTCACCATTCACTGTTCAATAGTCACTATTCACTGATTTTCCCTACCTTTGCTGTAGGAAAAATCATCGGAATCATGAGTGAAACTTTTGAACATGTAAGGTGCCTGATCATAGGATCGGGACCAGCAGGATATACTGCAGCTATCTATGCAGCACGGGCCGATCTGAAGCCGGTAATGTACCAGGGGATGCAGCCTGGCGGACAGCTTACCATAACCACCGAAGTTGAAAATTTCCCCGGCTATCCTAAGGGAATTACAGGCCCCGAAATGATGGAGGAATTCAAACAGCAGGCCGAACGTTTCGGAACCCAGGTAAGGTTTGGAGTTGTAACTTCGGTTGATTTTCAAAGCCGTCCTTTTACTGTGACTGCGGATGACGGAAAAACGGTCAAGGCAGAATCTGTGATCATTGCGACCGGTGCGTCGGCCAAATGGCTGGGGATAGAATCTGAAAAGAAATTTATGGGCATGGGTGTTTCAGGCTGCGCAACCTGCGACGGTTTCTTTTACAGGGGAAAAGATGTTGCCATAGTAGGTGGAGGAGATACGGCAGCTGAAGAAGCCACCTATCTTGCAAAGCTCTGCAAGAAGGTTTACATGATCCACAGGCGCAGCGAACTGCGTGCTTCAAAGGCCATGCAGCATAAGGTATTAAATACTTCCAATATCGAAATGGTATGGGACAGCGTTCCCGAAGAAGTGCTCGGTGATGACAGCGGCGTTACAGGCATCAGGGTGCGCAATGTAAATTCGGGTGAAAGCAGGGATATCACAGTTCATGGCTTCTTTGTTGCCATCGGGCATCAGCCGAATACAGAGATATTCAAGGGTCAGCTTAACCTTGATGAAATGAACTATATAAAGACCGTGCCGGGAACTACTCAAACAAGTGTTGAAGGCATTTTCGCGGCAGGCGATGTGCAGGACCATTACTACCGCCAGGCTGTTACGGCCGCAGGAACAGGGTGCATGGCGGCGATCGAGGCAGAAAGGTTTTTGACAACATAAAAAGAAGCAAACATGCTGACTTTTTTCAGGAACATCGACAAATACTACGCAGTGGAACATCAGAATCCACTGTCGGCAACAAATACAGAAAGACTGGTCTGGCTGTTCGGCGATGCAGAATGCATCGCCGAACCTGCTTTACAGGGGACCTTTGTGGGACCGCGCAAGGAAATGATCACACCCTGGAGCACCAATGCTGTCGAGATAACCCAGAATATGGGAATCGCCGGGATTAGCAGGATTGAAGAGTTTATTCAGGATTCAGGATACAAGATACAGGATGCTGGATCCGACATCCGCATCCTGCATCCAGAATTTGACCCTATGCTCCAGCGAATCTATGACGGCCTTAACCAGCATAGCTTCCTTATCGTCCATGATCCTGAACCCATAGTTTATATTGAAGATATTGCTGCATACAATACCAAGGAAGGTCTTGCCCTGAGCAGTGAAGAAATTGATTATCTCAGCGGGCTCAGCAAAAAAATCGGCCGTAAGCTTACCGACAGCGAGGTCTTCGGTTTTTCACAGGTCAATTCCGAGCACTGCCGCCATAAGATATTCAACGGTGTATTTATCATTGACGGCAAAGAAATGACGGAATCACTTTTTGCCCTTATTAAAAAGACATCAGAAAAAAATCCGAATTTTCTTGTTTCTGCTTACAAAGACAATGTCGCCTTCATAAGCGGTCCTCAGATAGAACAGTTTGCACCAGGCAATCCGCAGAAAGCTGACTTCTTTTTCATCCGTGATATAGATTCAGTCATCTCGCTGAAAGCCGAAACCCATAATTTTCCTACCACGGTTGAGCCTTTCAATGGCGCAGCAACAGGCAGCGGCGGAGAGATCCGCGACCGCATGGCCGGCGGAAAAGGAAGTATCCCCCTGGCCGGTACGGCAGTCTACATGACTTCCTACCCCAGGCTGGAAGGGGGACGTGTATGGGAAAAGAAATTTCCGGCAAGGAAATGGCTATATAAGAATCCCGAAGAATTGCTTATCAAAGCCTCTAACGGAGCCAGCGATTTCGGGAATAAATTTGGCCAGCCACTGATCTGCGGATCGCTTCTGACATTTGAACATGCCGAAAACAACAAGGTTTTCGGGTATGATAAGGTGATCATGCTCGCCGGCGGTATCGGGTTCGCGAAAAAAGAAGACAGCCTTAAAGATGAACCTGAAGGTAGTGAAAATATTATTATCCTGGGTGGCGACAACTACAGGATAGGCATGGGAGGAGGCGCTGTGTCATCAGTTGCGACAGGCGAGTATGGTAATTTAATTGAGCTGAACGCGGTCCAGCGTTCAAATCCGGAAATGCAGAAAAGGGTTTTTAATGCAATCCGTGCGATGGTTGAGATGGAAAAGAACCCTATAGTTTCAATCCACGACCATGGCGCAGGAGGGCATCTTAATTCCATATCCGAACTGGTTGAAGCCACTGGGGGAGAGATCCATATCGACGCTCTCCCGATAGGCGATCCTACCCTTAGCGACAGGGAGATCATCAGCAATGAATCCCAGGAGAGAATGGGGCTGCTGATGAAAGACAAGGATAAAAGCCTGCTGGTGGAAGTTGCAAAGCGTGAACGGGCACCTTTATATGTCGCAGGTAAGGCCACCGGCGATCACCAGCTGGTATTCGAAGACCGCCGCGACGGTTCCAGGCCTCTCGACCTCAACGTTGATGATTTCTTTGGCAAACCACCCAAGACGATTATGAAAGATACCACTAATGCAGGATACAGGATGCAGGATGTTGTTTATCCTGCATCTCACATCTCGCAGCCCGATTTGCAGAACTTGCTGACGCAAGTTCTGCAAATCGAAGCAGTTGCCTGCAAAGACTGGCTTACAAACAAGGTTGACCGGGCTGTCTCAGGAAAAATTGCGATGCAGCAAACCTGCGGACCGGTTCAGCTTCCGCTGAATAACCTGGGAGTGGTTGCTTTGGATTACAGGGGCGAAAAAGGTATTGCCACCTCTTTTGGCCATGCGCCGGCAGTTGGCCTGATCGACCCCTCGGCCGGTTCACGCATCTCCATTGCCAGGTCCCTGACAAACCTGGTATGGGCACCTCTGGCCCACGGGCTCAAAGGTGTTTCACTCAGCGCCAACTGGATGTGGCCTTGTAAAAATGCCGGAGAAGATGCCCGGCTCTATAAGGCAGTTCAGGCTATCAGTGAATTTGCCATCAGTCTTGGCATTAACATACCAACAGGGAAAGACAGCCTTTCAATGACCCAGAAATATCCTGACGGGGAAGTCGTGTATTCGCCGGGAACCGTGATCATCTCTGCTGTAGCTGAAATTTCTGAAGTTCGCAAAGCTATAAGCCCGCTTCTTTCTACCACTGAAGGAACTGTTTTATTATATATAAACCTGTCGGCGGATGAGTATTCCCTTGGCGGCAGCAGTTTTGCCCAGACTGTAAACAGGCTTGGCGACTCTGCACCGGATATTAAAAACCCAGGCGCTTTTGCTGCTGCCTTTACCATCATCCAGAAATGGATCATTGAAGGCAGGATATGTGCCGGTCATGACATTGCCGCCGGCGGACTGATAACGTCCTTGCTGGAAATGACTTTCCCGCATACCGGGACTGGACTGGAAATTGATCTTGACGGGGTCGGGGAGGCCGACCTGGTTAAATTATTGTTTTCTGAAAACCCCGGAATAGTGCTTCAGGTCAATGGCAGTGATGCCTCAGGTTTGCAATCTGAATTTGAAACATTATCAGGGCTGAGAGCTCACAACATCGGTACACTGTCAGATGAACGGAGACTGAACATCCGCCATCATAAACAATTCTATTCCTTCGATATAGACCAATACAGGGATATATGGTTTAAAACTTCATATCTGCTCGACCGTAAGCAATGCGGTGAGAAACTGGCGCTGGAACGGTATAACAATTACAGGAACCAGCCTTTGAAATTCCGTTTTGCAGAAAAGTTCACAGGCAAAGCCGAACAGTATGGTGTCGACCTGGAACGACGCAAACCAACCGGTGTCAGGGCTGCGATTATCAGGGAACAGGGAGTGAACCGTGACCGCGATATGGCCTGGGCCATGTATATGGCTGGCATGGATGTTAAAGATATCCATATGACCGACCTGATTTCGGGAAGGGAAACGCTTGAAGATGTGAACATGATCGCTTTCGTTGGAGGATTCAGCAATTCCGACGTACTCGGATCGGCAAAGGGATGGGCAGGCTCCTTCCTTTACAATGAGAAAGCCAGGAAAGCGCTGGATAATTTCTTCTCAAGAAAAGACACACTCAGCCTCGGGGTCTGTAACGGCTGCCAGCTGCTTGTCGAGCTTGGGCTGATCTATCCCGAACATGAACTTCATCCGAAAATGTCGTGGAACGATTCACATAAATATGAATGTGCATTCATCAACCTGAGCGTCCAGGAAAACCATTCGGTAATGCTTCATTCCCTTGCAGGAGAAAGGCTTGGAGTGTGGACTGCTCATGGTGAAGGAAAGTTTAACTTTCCGCTGGCTGAAGAGAACTACCATATCCCTGCTAAATTCAGCTATCATGGTTATCCTGCAAACCCGAACGGATCACAGTATGATGCAGCCTGCATCTCATCGATAGACGGCCGCCACCTGGCTATCATGCCGCATATTGAAGATGCGGTATTGCCTTGGCAGTGGGCGTATTACCCTGAAGACCGCAAGGCGGATGAGGTTGCTCCATGGATCGAAGCCTTCGTGAATGCGAGGGTGTGGATTCAAAAGAAAGTTAAGAAGTAGTTTTCGCTTCGCATCCTCACACCGCTGCTGCGCCTGTCGCTCGTATAAATGCAACGCTGCTGCGCCTTCTGCGTCGTTCATATAAACATTCCCCAGATTAGTATCTTTAACCAGGTTCCCTCCTTGAAGCCAAGGCAGCTTTTGCATTATACTTCGCTCCTTGCAGCTAAGACCGCTTGTGAAAAATGCTCGCTCATCTATATCCAGCTATCCAGCTATCCAGCTATCCCGTATCATCTCTCTACAGCTCTACCTCCACAACATTCTCCTTCTGATCAAGCATGGCCAGGAAATCAGTAGCAGGAATCACTGCTCCGCCCTGGCGGTACTTGTTCTTTTCATAGGTTAAGGTAACAGGTTTACCGTTAATTAAAACAGCTCCGGGCCCAAAACATCCTTCCTTTACTGCATACCTGAATGTTACGGAATGACCCATGATATCTAATGAGGCACACAAACCATCCATGGAATGCGGTAAAACAGGATCGATAATCATATTTCCAAACTCAGTGCGTAAACCAAGCAAACGGGAAACAACCAAGGCGATATAAATACCAGGCCCGCTAGAATAAACCCGCCATCCGCCCTTAAGGGTAATTTTACCGGTTTTTATTTCATCGTACCGTTCATCGGCTTCATAACGGTTACTGAATATGACATCAGAACTGCTGTAATAGCAATTTGCCTGCCGGATATCCCCGCAGGGCACAATATTCCTGTATGCAACAGGATTCGCCTGGCGAAGGGCTTTTACAAAAGCATCGGCCCTGCCGGCACGGGCCTGTGATTCGGCGTAACGGATATGTTCATGCACATACATGATACCAATTTCCCTGCCAAAAAATGTACTGCTTTCGGCTCTCTGGAAAAGTGTTTGAATACCGCCTCTATATTTGATTGGACGGTTCATCAAACGTGCCCCATCAGGACCTTTCAGGTACCGTTCAATAAGATCCAGGTGATGCTGAGCCTGTTCTTTTGTAAAAATCTCACTGATGATGCCACGATCCATCGGCAGGATACTGTATTGGACGTTGGTCATAGCATCATCGGGATGCAGTAGCAAACTGATGCTGCCATTTTCTTCAAGCAGTCCGTAACCGGCAACCACCCCATCCCTGATCAGGAATCTGTTAAAATTTGTTTTGATCTGCTCACAGATATCTTTCAGTTCCTTTGCTTTTGTTGTATTGCCGGTCTGCTCATACACTAACCGGTATTGATTAAAGGCCTGGTAATTCATTTCAACGGTCCAGCTGGAGATCATGCGTTTGGCCAGTTCCCTGCTTACGGGCTGAAGGGAATCATTCCAGTCACCACCACCAAAGGGCACCAGGGCAGTAGTGCCCGGGAGAAATGAATTAACGATCATCACTATCAGCCTGTCGATATGTTCGCTGAGTGGCGTTTTTTCGGCATGCGTCTTCCCATGTTCATGATAATAAGGAAGGACCTCGTCAAGAATTTTAAAATCGCCGGTAACTTTGATATAGTTGCTGAGAGCAATAATACACCAGTAAACAACATCTCCATGTGAGCTGTCGGCCCTGATCTCCGAATAGCTGTCGAACATCCACCATTGGGGCCATCCACCATCGGAATTCTGATTTGAGAAAATGATGCGCAATACCTGTTTAGCCTCAGCATACTTTTCCATGCACAGTAACAGGTCAAAAGGCCCCTGGGCTATGTCGCGTGTTCCCCAGGCCGCTCCGCTGAATTGCTCAAGGCCGTAAGGTGTCAGGAAATGAGTTAACGCATTCATGCCGTACCAAGGAAGGATCTCCTGGATGGCTGCGATGTCATCCTGGGCCCCTTCCAGTGACAGGTTCAGAGACAGGTCCTGCCAGGCATTCCTGGCTTCCCGGCAATCAAACGACAACTGTTCATCGGCGTCTTCAATGTTTAATTCTTTGGCAGGGGAGCAAACCTCTCCGACAAAACTCAGGCAGAAATCAGATGTTCCCTTCACCTTGAGGACAAACATGGAGCTACCCCTGCTTTTATTATCGCTGTAAAGGGCTTCATCGCCGCAAGCCCGGTAATCAGAATTAACACTATTAACTATCATCCTGAATTGGGCCTGGGGAAATTTAGTTGTGATTATGCTGCCATGTTTTGGTTTGGCCACATACCCACTGCTTGTTTGACCCGGGATTACAGTCCATCCGTTGAGATGATCAAAATGATGGGTTATTAACAAGTTCACATTGCCGCCGCTGAGCACTTTAAAGTCCATGTTTACCTGAGGGGCTGTTTTGGAAGTCCAGCTGCGTACCTGGAAACAATGATCCCCATGTTTATAGATCCACCTGCAATGATTCAAACCAATCTCAAAAGCAGAAGGGATCCCAAGCAGGTATTTCCGGCCGTCAAGCTCAACAAAAATCCGTTGCCCTGCTTCTCTATCGATATTGAAGGCAGTTGTACAAACCGAAAGCAGTATATTAAAATTTGTATTGCCCTGGGTCAGGTGAGAATTAAAAAGCCCATCTGCAAAGGATGTTGTTGATACAATATTTTCATCGGGGATGAAGCCGGCCATAGCTTGCATTATATGGGCATGCGGACGGTCGACAAGCAGTTCCTTGGAGCGCAGCACCACATGGTTGTTTTGACAAGAGAAGAATGAGAGCAGCCTTCCGTTTTCCGATTCCGCATGCCGTCTTTCCCTGCCGAAAAAGCCGCAAAGATCATCCCCGTTAAGGTCATCCACATGTAAAAAATCCGAAGCGTTGAAAATGTTTTTATCAGGGGTAATCATTACATCCGGATTATCAGAAGAAACATCATCACTGAATTCAGCGATAAGCCCGGCAATGCGGTTAAGATCATCTTCTGAGGTTGCTTCCGGGTGATCAGTTAAGAAGCTTGCAACAAAAAAACTTTTATAATGGCTGCCGGCTGCCAGTTTAAATGGCTTTTCCTGTAAAGCCAGGACAGAGGATTCACCTGCATATTCGCCCCCAAGTTTTTCCGCAATAAGACCTTCAGGGATCCCTGTTTCGCGGTATGTTTTACCATAAAGCTGCATGCCATCAACGCTGGCGGCAATTGCCCTGTTTCTGCATGCCATCATCAACCATGGATTGCCAACAGATTCTTTCATATTCTGTCGGCAGCATATGACTGAACCATAGGTTTTATCTTCAAGAATGCGTCTTTCAAGATATTGACTTACGTAATATTCGTTGATCAATCCGTCGGTTATTGGCTTTAAACCGGCATCCTGAATATAGATCAGGTCAAGTTCAGCATCAATGCCCGAGGTATTTGTAATATCTATGCTCCATTGCCAGCTCAGGCTTGTTTTCGATAGTCGCAAAACACATTTATAATCAAGTCCGGACCAAAGCCCCCGGGCAATGAATAAGCTATCCCTTAAGATAAAACGGCTGTTACTCTCAGGACCCAGCAGCGCCTTGAATTCAAATGGTTTTGTTCTTGTTCTCAGATAAATGTTAGCCCCTGATTTTGAAAATTGCGTTGCGGCTTTCAGGCTTATCCTGACCGGACCAGCTTCAATACTCTTTGGCAAACCATTCTCCAGGAAATCAAAGGAAAGTCCGGGGGAATTTTTAATATTCATAGTTCTATTTACCGGCATGTTGATCTGTATTGATTCAGGAAACTTAGCTTATGACAATGTTCAGGATCATCTCGCTCTTGTGTTTATGATTATATATAAATGCAATACGGTTCTCGTCTCGGACCACTTTCACAGTCTTACCGCGTAATGTAGCTGATATGATTTTATTAACATTTTCCCCTTCAAAGACGATCTCCCCGGCCAGGTCACGATCCCCGTAAAGCGTAATCTCAATCTGTCCATAATTCTCTTCAATACCAAGGATGTCGGACGTGCAGTGCAGAATCTTTAATCCCTCAGAAACTTCCAGGCATAACGGACTTAAAACGGCATACAGGGCCGGCCATACTATCTCACCACGGGAGTAAGGAATTGTAACAGCTTCACCAGATTGGGGATGAGTATAGGTAACTTTGCCGGTATGCTCTTCATTGTAATAATTCCCTATGAAAAGAATTGCAGAACTGCTAGCAGTAAACCGTTCTCTTACGGCGATATTATCATTGCTGGTCCATGCCTGCCTCAACTGCGCAGTTGATTTCCCGAGTATGGTTTCATAGACGGGTTTTTGGCCTTCGGTGTCGAATCCTATCCAGGTTCCCAGGTGGATCACAGATCCTTTTCCAAGGACTTTGCTGAATCCGCAGGCAGAACCGGTTATAGTCCGGGCAATAACTTCCGCACCGGAAAGTGATTCTTCAGAATAAATTATCTGCGGATTGGCGCACTTGATATCTTTATATTCAAAGACATCGATCAGGGGTGAATCAATGGTTTCTTTTCCGGATGGGGCCACAGAAAGCGCATCGCGAATAATGCTGCATGGTTTCTGGTTCATCTCGCGATCGGGCAGGTATGGGAAAAGAACTGAGTTGCCGCCGGCTTTTGTATAATCAACAATGGTCTGCTGATCCCTGGCGTTCATCTCATCGGTGCAGAAAGCCCAAACTTGTTTGTATTTACCCAGCTCATCCGCAGAAGCCTTACACAGATCAATCATATCATAATCAATGTTAAGCACCTGCAATACTTTCAGCAATCCGTCGAAATATGCAGGTCTGCGGATGGCGGAAGGCACAAACTGCAGCTCACACCCGCTCTCAACCGGTCTTTCCAGCTCGGTTGCATAATACGATCAACGATAAGGCTTTCGGAGGTTTTAACCAGTTTATTCATCCGCCTGACCAGGGGGAAAGTGCTGCTGCTTTCACCTTCGGCATTGAGAGGGGTGAACCAGTAAAAAATTTCTCCTGAATAGCCCTTGCGGGAAGGGTTGCGTCCCTGGGAGAACATGTAGTAATTCCAGCCGGTCAAACCATTGGCAACGCTTGCTTTATAGAAAAGTTCCAGTTCGCGGGGATTTGGCACTACGTGGTATTCACGGGAACCGCATTGGAATTCGGCGGCAAACAAAGGCTTGCTCCCCTGCATTGCCGCTGTATTATCATTAATGATACGGTCGTCATGCATATTGCGGTATGACATGAATTCAGGGATGTGATCCACCCCGAAAATAATCTCACTCTTATCTCCAAACAAATCTTCATACATGGTGATGTTCACCGGGAATTCATATCCGTTCCCATAGATCCAGCCGGGAAGATTGTGATACAGCGGGACTCTTACGCCCCTTTCCCTTGCCATACCGGTGAGCATCCTGAGGTAGTCGCCGTAATAAGTTCTCCAGAAACAATGCCATTCGTAATCACGGCTGCGGTCACCCTTTGAGGCATAGGGCAGCTTCCCGTCGGGAGGAAGTTCAATATGAACAAAGTCCTGGTAATCGGTCCCCCACAAATGATTTACTTCTTGAATGCTTATGAACTTCCGGGATAAGTATGAAATGAAACGTTCTTTCACAGCGTTGCCATAATCGGCCTGCTTTGCAAGCCATGAAAATACACCGATCTCATTACAGATCTGCATCATGATGATAGGACCGCCTGCCGATAGTTCACGTTCACTAATGAAGGGCATGATCTGGTCATACCACAGGGCTGTCTTTTCCAAGTATTTTTCATTAAACAGGCTCACTCCGTCGCTTGGAAAAATTTCGCCTTTACTGTTGCGCATTTTAACTTCATCGCGATATTGCTCCAGGAACCAGTCGGGCAGCCCGGCTCCACGGAACTCCGCAAGGATAAACGGGCCCGGTTTTACAATACAATTCAAATTGTGAGCCTGGCAAAGCTGAAGCCAGCTTTTGAGATCGCGTTCGGGACATGTTGAACCGTCAAAATCAAAAACAGATTCTTCTGCTTCGTGCCAGGCCCATGGAACATAAGTGCTCACAGTGGTTAAACCGGCCTCTTTGGCTTCATCGAGATGCTTGTCCCATAAAGCGCGTTTGATCCTGAAATAATGGATCTCACCCGAATTGAGAAACACCTTCTTGTTACCGAGATAAAAATTGTTTTCTTTAATGCTGAAGTTCATTGGTCACTGGATAACTGGATAGCTGGATACTGGATGCAGGATATTGGTCGCGATTTTCTTCACAATCATTAACGTTGACGGTTCACTATTCACTATTCACTGTTTCCTATTCAATGTTCAATGATCTCTTTTTGAGAAGGTCTTTAATTTCATGGCTTCGTTTTTCGGTGAGGGAGTAACGAAGGACAAAGAAAATGGAAAAAATGCTTAATAACAATGGCAGTCCGATCTCAACCACCCGCATCATCAAAAGCGTATAAGGCGTTTGCTGGGTGAGTGGCATGATACTGCTTTCGATTGAGCCGAGCTCTTTCTCGAGAGAATCGGGTGATGATTTTGTGTTCAGGTTTACAAGGCGGTTATTTACCCCTGTTACCTCCTCCATAAGCTTCTTATAGTGAGCTTTGCTGTGTTTTGTTTCCAGGGATTTATCTTTCAGCCGCGACATAAGCTCAAATGAGTTCATCCTCGCTTTTACGATCTTTGTCTGGAGAGTAAGCGGGATTGCTTTTTTTATGAGGCTGTCAAGCCTGTAGGATTGCGTAACTGCACCTGGTTTTTCAAAACGCGATTGCATCTGCTCCAGCGAACCTATTGTGGTTTTGGTAGTAGAGATAGCGGTTAACAATTCATTGTTCTTCTGGTTCGGATATTCGTGCAGATTCAGGTTCGTCTCAGAATGGTTTTTAAGAGATTCTTTTCCCAGGTAAGTGAGATATTCTTTTGACTCTTTGAGTGCTTCAGTATTCTGGGTTTTAGTGTTTTCAAGCCATACCTTATTTGCGCTGGCCATACCATGGTAGCCTTTCCAGAACTGAACAGTGCTGCGCATTTCCCTCACACTACCCTGTATTTTATCGACTTTTGTGACCTGGGTTTCGTCAAACATTGTAAATACGATCAGTGCACCTGCCACAAAGCTTGCAAGTGCTGAGCCCATTTTAATGAACCACCAGAATACCGAGTAATAGCTTCCCTCGGAACGGTAACCGGTCTTGAGTTCATCCTCATCGCAGATGTCGCCGACCATGGAAGACCCCAGGGTAAAGAAAAACAACATTCCGGCAGAAAGCAGAAACGTGGGGATGATGATCAGGTAGGGATATGAAGGGTTATAGCATACAATTTTAGATAGTTGCGCAAGGCACATGAGTAGAATAGCAATGGTGAGCGTATTTCGTTTCCCCAGTTTCGGGCTGATCCAGTTGAGGGGGAATACCGCCAGCACCCCGGTGATGGCCCATGTGGTGCCGTTGATTGCAAGCATGTAGGCCCCGGCAACTTTATCTCCCCCGAAAACATAAAAAATAGGAATGTATGATCCCAGGAGCTGGACAAAATTAAACCCCATGGCCAGGGTGAAAATGGTTAAAGTAAGCATGATAAAGTTCCTGTTGGTGGCTGTATGCTTCATGTCTTGCCAAAAGGGTGTTTTTTCATGCTTTGCAGCTTTTACAAATCCCGGTTCACGTAATTTGAAAAACCACCAGAATGAAAGCGGGATCAGGAAAGCGGCGATCATTAATGAAACATAACGCATGCCATCGGCTTCATTTCCTCCGGGACCTTTGAAAATTTTCATGCTGGCGAGGACTAAAAGCCAGGGTGTGCTCATCGCAAAAAGATTGCCCACGAAACTCTTGGCGCTAAACAGCCGGGTGCGTTCGTGGTAATCGGTGGTCATCTCCATGCCGAGGGCGCCGTGAGTGATCTCGAAAAGATTAACGGCAGTAAAAAACAGCAAAAGGGAAAAAAGAATATAACCAAGTTGAAACCACTGAAAACCCCTATCCGAAGGGAACCACGTTCGCACCATATCCCCCTTTGGGATCCACCAGATGACCACAAAAAAAACTGCAACGAGTATTCCGCCAATCAGCAAATAGGGACGCCGGCGTCCCCAGCGGGTCCGGGTATTAACAGAAAGATGGCCGAAAAAAGGATCAGAAAGGGCATCCCATAAACGGGGCACGATGAGGATAGCTCCAAGCCAGAAAGCGCTCAGCCCTAAGCTTATGTTGCCCATCAACCCAACCAGTATTCCTGCTATGTTGAAAAGGGCAATTGGGATTATGCCCCCGGCTCCATAGGCGGCCAGCTGTGAAAAACGAATCTGATGTTCCGGCTTTGTTTTCTGATCCTTCCCGGTTTCCTGTTCCTTCATGGATATCCCTTCGTTTACTTTATTTCAATATTATACTACAACTTTTAATAATAAATCACCACCTCTGCAGGACATACTTTAACTGAAATTTCCTTTCCGGTAAAACCGTTCTGCTCTTTCCCGTTGACGGTCACTCTGAGTGGCAACTTCGACCCGTTAAAGTTTTTGATCCTGATTCCGTTGGTAGGAAGTTTTACATCGCCGGAGATAGAAAAGATATATTTGTTATTGTCTTTTTTTATCGAATAGGAGATCTCGCCGTAATAGGTGGGCAGGTTACCAACCGACATTCCATTGGGAGAATCGATCCAATCCTGGTAAAGCGCCGAAGCTAAAACAAGCGATTGATCATACTCATTCTCATAAACAAACATAGACCTGATTGCATTAATAAAATCACTGCCAACCCAGGTATGGGGCATGTCCCCGATATATCTTGGAACGCGGTAGTCTTTCCACACGACTTCTGCCCAGTCATTCCACCCCTGCGGACGCTGATCACGTAGGAAAAACGCTATTAACTCATGCGCTTTTTCAGGTTGATCCAGTTGAATAAATGAACCGATCAGGCGATTTTCATAAGGGGTGTAATTAATCCATTCCATGTTCCCATTCCTGCGGTTTTTGAAAAATTCATAATACTTATCGAAGGTGATATAAACCTGGGGCTTTGGCAAGTTGATAAGTTCATTGCAGGGTGTTAATGCGATAGTGGTTGATGTAGCATCAAAATCACCAAGTTCAGCACAACCTGGGATATAATTTATTTTTTTTGTTTTCATTGCAAGCTGCAAAGAGTTGTAAAGATTTTCCTTAAATGAATCGCGAACTTTTGTAATTCTTTCAAAGGATTCTTTTTCACCAAGAATCTTCTGGATCTCAACCGCGTCTTTCAGGCCTTTCATGGTAAAGAAATCATCCCAGTAAGAGTGCATGGGTTTTGCCGAATATCCTTCATGACTGATTGATTCGGTGACCAGTCCATAGCAGGCACGCACACTGTCGCTGCCTTTTTTAAAATGGTCAGTTGATTGTTCTGCAACCAGGGATTCGATATATTCTACAGCCTTCAGTACATTTTTATTCTTTGACCGGAGAAAAACCGTATCCTTTGTAAAGTTGAAATATTCGCGGATCAGGTAAATCATTTCTCCATGGCTGTCGTTTTCTGGAACCGGATCGGGACCCCTGAAATCAACAACGCAGGGGACTTTCCCATTCTCAAACTGATGAGCGGTATACCATTCAATAAAATCTTTGACTTCGGTGACAATACCTGATTTCAGAAGTGCTGAGGAAGTCAATGCCCCGTCGCGAATCCAGCTCCGTTCATATGAACGCGAACCAGGCTGAATGCCTGCTTTATCCCTGTTAATTAAGATGTATGCAAGATTTGATCTGTATGTATTTATTATACTGTTTGCCGACTCAGGCAGGTTAAAACGGATATGCCCGGTTTTCGTTTTCCAGAATTCAGTGGCTTTATCAGATTCTTTTGCGGCATAATCATTGTTTAG
>JAPLDN010000143.1 GCA_026391755.1 Bacteroidota bacterium | reverse complement strand
TGGAGGCGCACAGCATCCCCGACAATACATTCCGGAACCGCAGACTGAATCCTGTAAGAAAGTTCAATCCCTTTGCCCTTTGCCCTGAGTGACAACATCTTGATTACCTGATGAATTTCCTCGTGGAGAAGGAATGGTTTGTTCTCAAGTTTAAGCTGCCCTGCTTTTATTTTAGAGAAATCAAGAATATCATTGATTATCGCCAGCAGATTATGACTCGAAATGTTAATGACCTCAAGAAGTTCACGTTGCTCGGGACTCAGATTTGTCTGGTCAAGTATATTATAAATCCCAATGATGCTGTTCATCGGAGTCCTGATTTCATGGCTCATATTAGCCAGGAAAATTGTCTTTGTATGGTCGGCATCGTATGCTCTGAGCTTTGCCTTTTCAAGGTCTTTAAGCGCCTGAGTATAGTTGGCTTCCAACTCCTTTATGCGTAATTCGAGTTCTGTTGCTTTTAACTCATCCATAAAATCAAAACTTATTCAGTTGGTTCTTCATTATTGAATATAGCTGTTGCTGGTTAATTGGTTTTGAAATATAATCATCAAAACCGGCTTCAAGCAGTTTTTCACGGTCCCCTGCCATTGCATATGCGGTTTGGGCGACAAAGGGAATGGAATTGTATTGCTTCCAGGTCTTACGTATTTCATGCATCAGTTTTACGCCATCCCAGGGAGGAGGAAGATTTATATCGAAGAGCATTATATCGAAGAATCTGTTCTCAGCAGCCTTTTCTTTAATTATTTTCAGGGTTTCATCTCCATTAACAGCAGCTATGACCTTACCTAGCGACTTGGTCATCTCGGTCAGCACCAGTTTATTCATCATATCGTCTTCAACAATGAAGATGTCGAGGTTGTGAAGGCCTCTTGCCTTCTTTTTTTGTTCCTGGAGCGTGGGCGGTGATTCCTGGGAAAACGCATCGTGAGTCCGCAAAAAGAGCGTAACAGTAGTTCCTGAACCTTTCTCAGAATGGATCTCCAATACCCCCTGCATCATTTCAAGAAGGCTCTTGGCTAGGGGCAATCCAAGGCCGGTACCCTTACCCTCCTTTGAGAACCCGGTGGTCTCGCTTTTAAACGGAGCAAGAAGTTCAGGTAAGAATGCAGGATCAATTCCGGTTCCAGTATCTTTAATGCGGATGGAAACCATGTTCCTTTCTTTATGGAAATCGGTGGAGATGTTGATAAAGCCCTGTTCAGTGAATTTGATGGCGTTATCTAGCACAATACTAAGCGCCTTTGACAATCCTGCTTCGTCTGCAAGGCTTTCGGGTATATCTCCCGGTTTAAAATTCAACTTAAGTTTTTTCTTGTTGGCCTGAAAAAGATAAACCTGTATAGAATTTGCAACGATCCCATTAACAGAGCAGGGGATGGGTTTAAGAGTAAAATCATTTGACTCGACCCTGCTGATATCAATAATGTTATTCAATAAGTGCAGCAACCTGTCGCCGCTTTCCAAAACGGCATGAGCATAATCGAACAGTTCCTTGTTTTCGATCACCGACAGCTCAGCTTCAAGGAGGCTTGCAAAACCAATAATATTATTCAGGGGAGTCCTGATCTCTGAACTTACATTTGAGAGAAAAGAGTTGAGGAGGAAATTGGCATCTTCAGCTTTTTTCAAAGCTCTCTTCAATATCATATCCCTGTCCCTTTTCTCGTCGTACTCTTCTTTAATAACAAGCGTCCTCTTGCTCACCTGGTGATCGATTCCCACTTCATATTCCCTCACCTTTATAAGGGCGTTTTGCAACTCTCCATCCTTTATCTTCAACTTATTTTCAAAATCAGCCGATTGTTTCCTGGCGGAGATGTTCAGGAAAACTGCCACAACAATCAGCAAACCCGATAAAATTATAAGTAAAATGCTTAATGTGCTCATCTTTTGTTATTTGTAAGCGATATATAAATCTTCTTCCGGATTTATAGCATACCGATCAAGCTCAATGGGCCATTTGTCGCGGTAAGGGTTATGCCGTTTAACAACAAACCCGCCCTGTTCAAGTCTGCTCTGATAATCCTGACCGTAAATCCTGACATGATCATACTGTCCGAAGATCTTTTCCCTTTGCTCAGGCGTCTTTACCGAAGGATCCTCAAATGTTTTCTCCAGGATTTTCGAGACAGGAACCTGTAATATTGCCCAGCCCCCTGGTTTTAATACGCGGTGCAGTTCGCCTATTGCTTTCATGTCATCTTCAATATGTTCAAGAACATGATTGCAGATAATGATATCGAATACCTCGTCTTCGAATTTAAGCCCTGTGATATCCAGGGTATTTGTGGTCCTTTCGTAATAAAAACCTTCATGGTATTTCATTCCTGCTTCATACGAGACATTGGGTAAACGGTTCAGCATTGCCCTGATACAGCCTTCCGGGGCAACATGGAAAACCTTTAAGGGTGCTGAAAAAATATTCGTCTTTTGGCTTAGAAAAAGATATACCAGGCGGTCACGGTCAAGTGAGTGACAACGCGGACAAACGTCATTAAGACGATATCCTGCTCCAATAATTTGTTTTTCATAGATAACAGGCAGGTCAATGCCCCCGGGACGGAACTTTCGAAATGAATATCCGCAATATGGGCAATAATATACATCCCCACGGAGAATAATAGCCGAAGCCTTCTGATAAGTTCCTCTGAGCTTTTTGGCAAGCCAAAACGGAATAAATTTCTTCAGGGCTGGTTTCATATTGGTCTTTAGTTGTACTATTAATGCATTCCGGCGTATATTTTTCTGTTTACCGTCCTGCCGGCAAAGCGAAAAATGCAAATATAGCAGGCATCCTCAAGTCTTCCAACAAATTTCTCAACTTCGACAGGGCCGGGACCGGAAACTGAATTGCAAAGGGTGGAAATGTGTTTCCCCTGCATAGAATATAAATCTGCCGAAAGAGACTCCCTCTCCTCGAGTCTTAAACTAATTTTCATCACCCCTGACACAAAGTAACAACGGATGATTTCCATTTTGGGCATACTGGCATTCTCATTGATAAAGAGAAGAGATGAATCATGGCATTCAAATGCGCCGATGTCATATTTCCAGGGCCATGGCCTGAACCTGCCGATAATATCTGTGTTCAATGGAAATCCTGTAACAGCCGAGCCTTTATTGACAGCAGGGGAAGATGGCTGAAGGTCATAGTTATCGGAGGATGGATTAATGAATTTAACATCGCTGGCGCTTGCAACCTGCAAATTGTCCTGTTGTGCAAGCGTTGTTCCGGCAGCAAGTTTAATATATGAGCCTGCCACATTAGCGATAATATTATCAGATGCCACACTGTTAACCGCTGAGGCACTCCTGAAATCGATGCCATTTGTCCTCGGGGATACGATGGTATTAAATACAATATTATAGCCCCTTCCTGCAGCCGGGGTTTGTGTTCCAACATAAATACCATGTTTCTGACCTGAACCGCTGAAGTTCTTCCCGGGATTCACAATAAGATTATTATAAATATAATTTCCACCCTGGCCCAGTTCATCAATGCCATCGCCCTTACCGTCTTTTATAAAGTTTGAAAAGCAATTGCATGATGAACCGCCTCCAAGTAAAAAGCCGCTCATCTGACCACTTGCTTCACTCTGGCTGTCAAGATGAATAAAGTTGTTATTTACAAAGCAAGCCGAATCTGCGCAGGAAACCTGTATCCCGTCCCATCCGGTATTTTCAACCCGGTTGTTATAAATAGTCAGACCACGTATCAGGTGAGGGTATACCAGAGTATCTTTTCCGTTACAATGTATTGTATAGCCACTGAAGTATGAATGTCCAATGTACATGCCTTCATCCGCAATATTATGAAGATAATTATCATGAATGCTGATGTTCCTCATCGTAAAATTACCCCTTATAGACTTGAAACTGCAATCGGGGTCTGTTTTCGCAACAATTCCGGTCCAGGATGCCGCAGAAATCTCAATCCCTGAAATTTCAATACAGGTGCTTAAACCCTGTATAGCCACTCCTGCATTGACAACGCTGATAACAAATCCATAAGACCCTGGATCAGCCGTGCCAATACACCTGATCCAGGAGCAGGTATCGAATTTTATCCCGTAGTTTGAGTTTGTCAATATTACGATCCCGCCAAGATTCTGAACAAGGATCGGTTTTGTTGAAGTACCATGAAGGCTGCGCAGTAAAATATACGGACGGGTTGAGGCCGAAATATAGATCGTGTCACCGGGTTTCACTGCCGATGCATTGCCCCGCCCGTCAATTACCGGTTTGTCGGGACCGAAAATGAATTGAGTGGCAAGGCTTTGCAGGGGTTGCAAAGCCTGAATAATAACGGTCAGGAAAATCAGAATAAAATGTATCCGTTTCATATTTATATTAAAATTGACTCAGCCCCGCTTGGCCCTTTCCCAGTTTACTGATTGCTGTTTCTTTATATACCTTGCAAATCCAAGGTATACGGCAAGATTCATAATGAAGAAGTAATATGGGATGTATAATAATTTAATTTTAATCTTCCTTTCCTCAAAGAACCAGCCAATCAAGGCAAATAGATAGAACAGGAGCTGGCTCCAGAAAAGCCAGACATAGACGCTGCTAAAATTGAAAAGGCCATCGGCAAAGGTGACGATACCTGAAAACACCAGCATAATCATAAGACCCAAAGGAGCAAGTGTCCATCTGAGAACCCTGTGCGAGATGTACTGGAAAGAAAGAAGGCCAAACCTAAATGGGTTCAGTAATTCTTTTAACCGTATTACCGATTGAATACCTCCGGCAGAGATACGGATCTTCCGTTTAAGTTCTTCCCTGACGCTGGCTGAAGGATTTTCGATTGCATAAGCTTCCGGGTCATACTGTATGGTATAACCCTGTTCAGCAATCCGCAGGGAAATAATAAAATCATCAAGTAATGTATCTGCCTCTACAGGCCTGAATAATTCTGTTCTGAGCGCAAATAGCTCACCTGCAGCACCAACCACCGAATACAATTCGGCATCCCATTTCTTCAGCGTGGATTCATATTTCCAGTAAATTCCCTCTGTTGCTGCAGCCGACTCTTTGTTAAAAACCCTTTTCTCACCTGAAACACAGCCTACTTTCGGATCACGGAACAGCTTTACAATTCTCCTTATTGATTCCTGTCCAAGCATTGTGTTCCCATCGGAAAAGATCACAACAGGAGTTTTTACAAACTGCATACCGCGGTTCATGGCAGCTATTTTTCCTGCTCTTTGTGATTGGTGATAAACCTCGACACCTTCATATTTTCTTAATATATCTTGAGTGCCGTCATCGGAACCATCGGTGATCCAAACATGCCGTACTTTTTCTTTCGGGTAATCCAGGGAAAAGGAATTTCTGATCTTTTCATCTACGAAGTCTTTTTCATTGTAAGCAGCAACAAATAAAGTTACTTCCGGCTCATATGGTTCATCGGCAACAATTATTTTCTTACCTGCAATCCGCTTGATCCTGATCAGGAAGAACAGGAGAATCCCATACCCGAGATAGGCATAAAAGATGATGAAAAGAAAAGTCCAGATAATAATTTTCAGTACCAGCATAAATTAGAGATTGAGGTTCTAATTAAATCTTCCGCTCCCATTGTTTTGTTTCAGGATTATACGCTTTAAGCACTTTTGCAGGATTACCGCCGACAATTGAGTAGGCCGGAACATTTTTGGTAACAATGCTGCCTGCCGCTATAACTGAATGTTTCCCAACGGTGACACCGGCAACAATTACGGCGTTTGCTCCAATCCATACTTCATCTTCAACAATAATCATAGAAGTAGTCTGTTTCTGATGGCTGATGGGTTTTGTCAGGTCCTCGTAGGAATGGTTGAGCCCCGAAAGAACAATATTCTGGGCAAGCATTATGTCGTTACCAATCGTTACAGGGCCGATTACAGTGCAGCTCAGTCCGATGCGTGAACGTTCTCCGATATAAACAGGCCCCGCGCCGTTATTGACAGTGGCAAAGTCTTCAATGGTTGAATCCTTCCCAAGTACAAAATCGTTCCAGGGGAAGACGTCAATCCTGGTTCTTGGGCGGATACATGAATGACGGCCCCGTTTATGCTTAAACGGATTCAGGAATAATTTTACCCATAACCTGGGTCTTGCCTGGTTCTTTGGCGTCAGCATGTTGATAACGAAAAGCTTCAGTTTTGGATTGGCTTTTATCCTGCTCATCAGGGATCCTTCTGCATAAGTTCCCTGAGACGTGTTACTTTCCTTTTCCATTTATCCTATTGCTTTATAGATTTCATTAACATTTGCTTCCCAGGTGTGGCCTCTGGCAAATTTCTCGCGTGCAAGAGTCTTGTCAGGAGAGTCTTCTTTTAAAGCCTGCTCTATCAGATTCACATAATCCTCCTTTGAAGAAGCCATATAAACATGATCTTTAAAAACACTCATTGCTTCGGTAAGTGTCGCAACAACAGGTTTCCCCATGGCAAGATATTCGTCTATTTTACGTGGATAATTTCCGATGGTGACTTCATTCAGTACCTGAGGATTAATTGCCACGCTAAAACAGCTGAGGTAGGGTGGGAGAGAGGCCGGCGGCTTGCTCCCAAGGAAATACACATTTGGGAGAGCATGAAGATCGGAATTTTTAAACGCTTCATCCTCCGGGCCTATCAGAACTATGCTCCATTGGGGTCTTTGCCTGGCGATAAACGAAATGACAGCAATATCTAGCCTGAGTTTATAAAGTACCCCGATGTAACCAATGATAGGCTTGCCGATATCAGCTATATCGGCCGGGACAGGTCCGGTAACCAGGTTTGAATCAAAGGCGCTGACATCACAACCCTGGCCAACATAGAAAGAATTCGGGTTGAATTTTTTACAGTAATTTGCCAGGAATACTGAGTTTGTGACTGCCAGATCAGATTTTTTTATCAATGCTGCCTCTATTCTCACGCCTTGCTTTTTCCACCAATCAACGGCTATCATATTATCCCTTGAGTAGTAAATGAATTTAGCTGGTTTCAGAAGATCTTTAAGGTAAAAACTCCTGTACATATCACTGTCACAGAAAATAACAATATTCCTGAAACCAAGAGTCTGCAATGCTTTGCTGATCTCTTTGGCGAATCTCCTGTTGTTGATCTTATTGAGAAAATCGAAAACAAGGTTGCTCCCTATCTGGCTGATGGATTCAAGGATTGTCCTGGGATATAAGGTCCATAAGTTGTCTTTGATTTTAACCAGTGAATCCTCTTTCCCTTTAATAACATCCAGCCTTTTTATAATATTGGGATCCTTGCGGTGCCGTATCACCGACATCCGGTCTGCAGGATAATTCACATACAATACTCTGTGCTTAAGTGAAAATTCACAGGCAAGGTTCACGGGATTGGAACCTGCAGCATAGTTAATCCCCTGCAGGCTCGTAATAACAATATCCATTGTTGCGCTATCATCCATGTATGCCGGTTCTTATTTTTTTAAAAGCTTTATCTGCTCGTAGATCTTATCAACAAAATTTGCCCAGGAATGGCTTCTGGCAACCCT
>JAPLDN010000376.1 GCA_026391755.1 Bacteroidota bacterium | reverse complement strand
AACTTGAAGCAATCAAGCTGAAGTTCGATGATATTCAGAAGGAGATGAGCGATCCTGACGTGGTCAGTGATATGAAACGCTTCATTAAGCTGAACAAAGACTTCAAGGAGCTTACACCGATCATGGAGGCCTATGAAAGGTACAAAAGTATTATTGCAAATATAGAACATGCCAAAGAAATCCTTTATAAAGAAAAGGATGAGGAGTTCCGCACTATGGCAAAGGAAGAACTTGAAACCCTGAGCCGTGCAAAAGAACAACTGGAAGAAGACGTTCGCCTTATGCTTGTCCCCACCGATCCCCAGGACGGGAAGAATGCGGTGGTTGAGATACGGGCAGGCACCGGTGGCGATGAAGCCAGTATTTTCGCAGGAGACCTCTACCGTATGTATTCAAAGTACTGCGAAGCACGCAAATGGAAGACAGAGCTGATTGATTTTTCGGAAGGCACAATGGGCGGGTATAAGGAAGTTATTTTCAATGTCATTGGTGATGGCGCTTACGGCCAGATGAAATATGAATCGGGCGTACACCGCGTTCAGAGGGTTCCTCAAACAGAGACCCAGGGTCGTGTTCATACCTCCGCTGCCACTGTTGCTGTTTTGCCGGAGGCGGATGAGTTTGACGTGGAGATCAAACCTTCCGACGTCCGCAAAGACACATACTGTTCATCAGGGCCGGGCGGGCAGTCGGTCAATACGACGTACTCTGCCATCCGCCTTACTCATGTTCCTTCGGGAATTGTTGTGACCTGCCAGGATGAGAAATCCCAAATGAAGAATTTTGAAAAGGCCATGAAAGTGCTCAGGACCAGGCTTTACGAGATGGAACACCAGAAATACCTGGATGAGATTTCCAAGAAGCGCAAGACCATGGTTTCAACAGGAGACCGCTCAGCGAAGATCCGTACCTATAATTACGCCCAGAGCCGTGTTACAGACCACCGCATCAATATGACCATTTATAACCTGCCCGTGGTTCTCGACGGAGCCGTTCAGCCCCTGATCGATGCGCTTCAGCTGGCCGAGAACGCTGAAAGGCTGAAAGAAGCGGTAAGCTAGTACAGTAAACGGTGAATAGTGAACAGTCAGCAAGTCGGCAGTCGGCAGTCACCAGTCACCAATCACCAATCACCAGTCACCAGTCACCAGTCACTAACATCAAAACGGAGACCAAACTCACAACAATATGACCCGACAAGACCTCATCAACCTCATCCGCCAGAAGAGATCCTTTCTATGCATCGGTCTCGATACCGATATCAATAAAATCCCTCCTCAGCTGAAGAACATGGATGACCCCATCTTTGAATTTAACAAGGCCATTGTCGACGCTACCATTGACCTGGCTGTGGCATACAAACCGAACTTTGCCTTTTATGAATGTTACGGCGTGAAAGGATGGGAAAGTCTTACCAGGACAATAAATTATATAAATACTACTTATCCCGGACAGGCCTTCACGATTGCGGATGCCAAACGGGGAGATATAGGCAACACCTCACAGCAGTATGCCAGGGCTATGTTCGACAAAGCTTCATCAGGCCTTGACTTTGATGCAGTGACCGTTGCTCCCTATATGGGTGAAGATTCGGTTAAACCCTTCCTTTCCTATCCGGAAAAATGGATCATTGTGCTTGCCCTCACATCAAATAAAGGTGCTGATGATTTCCAGTTCTTTACAAACGGGCATACCAGGCTGTTTGAACAGGTCCTCAATAAATCAAAACAATGGGGCAGCAAAGAAAATATGATGTATGTGGTTGGTGCTACAAAAGCCGAGATGTTAACCGATATAAGGAAGATCGTCCCTGACCATTTCCTTCTTGTACCTGGTGTCGGCGCACAGGGCGGAAGTCTTCAGGAAGTTGCAAAATACGGTCTTACCAAAGACTGCGGATTGCTCGTAAATTCAAGCCGTAACATCATCTATGCATCAAACAACACTGACTTTGCAGAAAAAGCAAGGGAAGAAGCAGGGAAGATGCAAAAAGAAATGAGTGAACTTCTTATCAGACATCTGACATCTGACATCTGACATCAGACATCTGATATCGGATATCGGATGTCTGATAAGATTCCTTAATCCCCCACATAAGTGATCCACTGAAACTTATCGGGGATCTTGCCGTCCTGGATATCCCTGAGAATTGTATAAAGCCTCAACGATACCTCCCCTGCTTTGCCTTCCTTGCAATACTGGTATACCTTTTCGGAAT
>JAPLDN010000008.1 GCA_026391755.1 Bacteroidota bacterium | reverse complement strand
AAGAAATTGATTTTTGCTGGAGGATGAACAACGCAGGATACAAAATAATGTATTGTCCCGACTCCACTGTTTTCCATATCGGCGGAGGAACCTTGCCGAAAATTTCCTGGAGAAAAACCTATCTCAATTTCAGGAATAATTTTATCCTGCTTTACAAGAACCTGCCGGAATCCTGGCTTATCAGGGTTTTTGCTGTACGACTCATGCTTGACGGTGTTGCTGCAATGAAATTTTTGATCCAGGCAGGTTTTCAGGATTTCTGGGCTGTGGCCCGGGCACATTTCAGCTTTTACCGTTCACTTTCAAAAACCAGGCGAAAACGAAAATCGATAAAACAGGGTTCGGTTAGAAATATCTACAAAGGAAGCCTTGTATTTGATTATTTCATCCTTAGAAAAAAGAAATTCTCCCAGCTAAAACCTTCCAGGTTTAAAAATTAAGCGTAAAGAAGGCTTTCCAGCGCCAGCCTGTATGAATCCAGGCCAAAACCGCTTATCACGCCTTTCGCAGCAGGTGCTATATAAGAAACATGCCTGTAAGGCTCCCTTGAATACAAATTTGAAATATGCACTTCTATAACGGGGACATCGATCGCTTTCACTGCATCCCCTATGGCCACTGAAGTATGGGTATACCCCCCTGCATTCAGGATAACACCTGCATATTTCCCGTCGGCCTTTTGCAGGGCATCAATAAGTTCACCCTCAATATTGCTCTGGAAATATGAAATGCCCGCATCGGGGAACACGGTTTTAAGTGTTTTAAGATATTCTTCAAACTTCTTATTTCCGTATACTGAAGTTTCACGCTTCCCCAGCAGGTTCAGGTTGGGGCCATTGATGATCAGGATCTTTTTCATACCAGCAAATATACGAATAGGTGAGTTGCAAAGCAATGCACCTATTCGTATATTTGCATCAACTTTCCAATAGGGGTGCCTTAAAGACACGGGCTGAGATCATACCCTCTGAACCTGATCCGGATAATGCCGGCGTAGGAACAAGAGTATCACATTACAGCATGCCTCTATTGTAAGTTATCGGTTTAGATTTAAACATATAACTTATGATGACGCAAACTAAAAAAAGAAGAACTGCAGGGAGGCTTTCAGCCATATTCCTTGCAATCTGTTTCACCGGTTTGACGTCCCAGGCCCAGCTCAGGCTGGGTGGGACTGTAGTTGACGGCCTTGACAGCAAACAGCTTTCCGGGGCAAATCTCATCCTTGAAAAAAGCGGAAAAAATGCGGTTAGCGATGAAAACGGGAGGTTCCTTATCACCGGTATCCGCCCGGGGACCTATACCCTGCGTTTATCCTTCATAGGATATGCCACGGTAAAGCAGGTGCTCGTATTGCAACGCGACACGAATATTTCGGTCAGGATGCAACAGGCGGCAATACTGGGCGAAGAAGTGAATGTGACCGCCACCCGGGCCCAGCCGAGATATCCGATTGCCTATACCGACATCACCTCGGGCCAGATCAAAACAATCAACATGGGCAAGGACATGCCATACCTTATCCAGAACACCCCGTCAACGGTGGTCAGCTCGGATGCCGGTACCGGTATCGGTTATACAGGAATCAACATCCGTGGTACGGACCTTACCAGGATCAACGTGACGATCAACGGGATCCCCCAGAATGATCCTGAATCCCAGGGGGTATGGTTCGTCGACCTTCCCGACATGGCCTCATCGAGCGACAATATCCAAATCCAGAGAGGCGTGGGAACATCGACGAACGGGGCGGGTGCGTTTGGAGCCTCCATCAACATACAGACAACAAAATTAAATCCCGATCCGTACGGGGAACTGGATGTTTCGGGAGGATCGTATAACACAGTGAAATCAACCCTCAGGTTTGGTACTGGACTACTCTCAAACCACCTCAGCTTCGACGGGCGCTTTTCGTACATACATTCCGACGGCTATATAGACAGGGCCTTCTCAAACCTCGGGTCCTGGTACCTTTCGGGAGGTTATTACGGCTCCAAAACCACGTTCAGGCTGATACTTTTCTCGGGGAAGGAAAGGACTTATCAGGCCTGGGGTGGCGTTCCAAAGGATTCTCTCTCAACAAACCGCAGGTTCAATCCCATGGGAATGTACTACGATCAGAACGGGCAGGTACAATATTACAATAACCAGACCGACAACTACGTGCAGACCCACTTCCAGGCCATTTTTTCACAGAAACTCATGAAAGGCTGGGACCTGAACCTCGCTGCATATTACACCAAAGGCAGCGGTTATTATGAGAACTATGAACAGAATGCCGCTTTTTCTTCTTATGGGCTTCCGGATGTCATCCTCGGCAGTGACACAGTTTCCTCTACAAATCTTGTCAACCGTAAGTGGCTTGACAATGATATGTACGGACTTACATTCTCCAGCAATTACAAACCGGGTGACAGGTTCAACCTGATCCTTGGAGGCGCCTGGAGCCATTACCAGGGTGATTCATACGGGAAAATCATCTGGGCTCAGCACGCATCGACAAGCACCAACAGCTGGAACTGGTATGACGGGAGAGGCATAAAGACCGACTTTGACATCTTCGGTAAAGTAAATTATACTTTATGGAAGAAGCTTACTCTTTTTGCCGACATTCAGTACCGCTATGTG
>JAPLDN010000188.1 GCA_026391755.1 Bacteroidota bacterium | reverse complement strand
TGGATTGCATTACAGGAGTTTATTGCCGAAACCCCGGGCTTTGCAGCAGAGCTGGAGATCAAACTCGTGGGTAAAGTCGATTACAAAGTGATGGAAGCGATTGAACAGCACGGCTTGGCATCGTTTGTCAGGAAGATAGATTACATGCCTCACGACCAGGTTGTAAAATGCCAGCAGCAATCGAGGGTGCTCCTTCTGATCATCAACAACACCCCGAATTCGAAAATGATACTCACAGGGAAATTTTTTGAATACCTGGCCGCCCGCCGCCCCATACTTTGCCTTGGTCCGCCCGACGGGGACGCCGCAGCCATACTCAAAGAGACAAATGCCGGATTACTCGCCGGGTTCGGGGATGCCGGGACCATGAAGAATCACATCCGCAGTCTTTATAATGATTATGTAAGCGGACGGGATGTTGCCCAAAGCCATAACATTGAACCGTATTCAAGGCTGGAACTGACAGGGAAACTTGCAGGTCTCCTCAACCGCCTGATATCTGATATCTGATTCACTCCACCCTTTTCCCATCGGCCGAATACTTGACCACCGCTTTCTTTTTCCAGCGCCCAGTCAGGAAATAAATGAACGACAGGCTTGCGCCAAAAAACCAGCCGATCGGCATCGACCAGTAAACTCCGTAAATCCCTATATCGGGATGTGACGATAACAGTGTTGCGATCGGAATTCTGATAAGCCAGAGGGAGATCAGGGAAATGAACATGGGGATCAGGGTATCGCCTGCCCCTCTCATAATCCCGTTCAGGACGAACATGGTGGAGAAAAGTATATAAAAAGAGCCTATCACCGCAAGGTATCCCCGTCCAAGTTCAATGACCATGGGATCATTGGTGAACATGCGCATCAGGTACTTCCCGAAAAGCACTGTGATGAAGGAAACAGCCAGGGAGATCATTGCAGTGATCGCAAGGGTCGAACGCAATCCGGCAATGACCCTTTCGGGTTTATTGGCTCCCAGGTTCTGGCCGACAAAGGTGCTGAGGGCCATTGAAAAGCTCATGGCCGGCATAGCGGCAAAATTATCAATCCTGCCAGCAACGCTGTATGCCGCATTGGCGTCGACCCCGAATTTATTCACAATACCGTAAAGCGCGACCATTCCTGCAGCAACAAAGGTCTGCTGCAATCCCGTAGGCAGCCCTATTTTCATCCCTTTTTTAAAGATCTCGGGGTCGAATTTCAGATCGGCAAATGAAAAATTGATAACCTTATGGTAGCGGTTAAGGTAGATGATCTGCGTGATAAATGCCGCTCCTTCCGAGATAACCGTGGCAACTGCCACACTCCACACGCCAAAGCCGAGAACCGGGACGAAAAGAATGTCGAGGAAGATGTTCAGCGCTACAGATCCTATCAGGAAATATAAGGGTGTTTTGGAATCGCCCAGTCCGCGGAGTATGGCACTGGTTCCGTTATACCCGAACAGGAATATGATTCCACCCATGAATATGTTGAGGAAGAGTTTTGCCTGCGGTATTATCGAGGGATCCATACCGATAAGCCTGAAGATCCAGCCCGACAGAAGGATACCTATTACACTCATTACAATGGAGGAGATGAAAATAAAGATATAAAGGGTGTTGATGGCTTTTTTCACCCTCACCATGTCCTTTGCACCGAAATACTGTGATACTATGACAGTGAAACCCATGGTGATGCCGATGAAAAGCGAGATCAGCAGGAAGCTTATGGGCATTGAAGTTACAACTGCAGCAAGCGCCTCTTTGCCTATGTATTTACCAACGATGATGCTGTCGATAAGGCTGTAAAATTGCTGGAAGATATTGCCAAGCAACATGGGGATCGCGAATTTAAGGATCAGTTTTCCTTCGTTGCCAGTGCTCAGGTCTTTCAATGGGGATGTTTTCGGGGGCTGCAAAGGTAGACAGAATATCCCGATTATTCGTACCTTTGTGCTGCAACAGTTCGTTCTGTCGCTGCGGTAACGCAGAGGAAAGTCGGGACAACACAGAGCACCATGCTTCCTAACAGGAAGGCGCCGGCCTAAAGCCGGCGACGGAAAGTGCCACAGAAAAAAACCGCCGCAAGGCAAGGGTGAAAATGTGAGGTAAGAGCTCACGTTCGCGACAGGTGACTGCCGCGGAGGGTAAACCCCATGTGTTGAAAGGCCATGTATACCGGATGCTAAGGATTGCTCGTCCGATGCCGGGGGGTAGGCCGCTTAAGCCGGAGGGTGACTTCCGGATCAGATAAATGACAGGAGCCGGCTTGCCGGAACAGAATCCCGCTTACAGAACTGTTGCTTGTTTTTTTATTGTCTTCGGATGTGATCCTGAAAGTATGAAAATTGTTTCCGTTATAGGCGCAAGGCCTCAATTCATCAAAGCTGCGGCTGTTTCAAGGGTTTTGCGTGCAAACCCGGGCCTGCAGGAAGTACTGGTCCATACCGGCCAGCATTATGATGAAAACATGAGTGATATCTTTTTCAGGCAGCTCGGCATACCTGAACCGGATTATAACCTGGAGGTGGGTTCGGGCAGTCATGCTTACCAGACGGGGATGATGCTGAAAGGAATAGAAGATGTTCTTCTAAAGGAAAAGCCGGATTATACTCTTGTTTACGGCGACACCAATTCAACTATCGCAGGCGCACTGGCAGCCACAAAACTGCATATCCCCGTGGCCCATGTCGAAGCAGGGCTCCGCAGCTTCAACCGCCTGATGCCCGAAGAGATCAACCGTATCGTCACCGACCGTATCTCGGACCTGCTGTTTGCCCCTACCCTTACTGCAATCACCAACCTGAAGAATGAAGGGCTGGCGAAGCAAACCGTGTTCAGCGGTGATGTGATGTACGATTCAGTGCTGTTTTACAGGGAGATGGTTATTGCCGGAGGGGACAAATACTGTACACCGGGCTTGCCTGCCTCTTACCTGCTGGCAACAATTCACCGGGCCGAAAATACCGATAATCCTGAAAACCTCAGGAACATATTCCTTGCTTTCTCACAAACCGGCCGGTCAGTGGTGCTGCCATTACATCCCCGGACAGCCCGGCTGCTGCAAACTGAGGTCAGCGTACCATCCAATGTGATCATTTTTGACCCGGTTGGTTATCTTGAAATGTTATGGCTTACGATGCATGCCGAAAAAGTTCTTACCGATTCGGGCGGTTTGCAGAAAGAAGCCTATTTCCTCAACAGGCAATGCATCACGATGAGAACCGAAACCGAATGGGTTGAAACTCTTCATGATAACTGGAATATAGTTACCGGACCTGATCCCGATAAAATTCTTCAGGCCGTCAGATCGGCTCTGCCCCATGCCCCCCGGCGGCATGATTTCGGGACCGGGAAATCTGCAGAAATAATAGCTGAACAATTACTGAAATCCAGATAATTGGATAACTGGATGACTGGATATCCAGTCATCGGCGCAAAGCGCCTTATCCAGTAATCTGTTTTAACGAACAAATTGTTAATAAAATGGTTGATTTTATTGATGTTTTCATTCAATTTTAATGGTGAAAATTTCGTATCTTTGTGTAGTATTTTAAATTAATGTAAGTATCTGATTATGACCGACATAGAAAAAGAAGCAGCAAGCCAGAATTATACCGCTGAAAATATAACCGTTCTTGAGGGCCTTGAAGCCGTCAGGAAACGTCCTGCCATGT
>JAPLDN010000348.1 GCA_026391755.1 Bacteroidota bacterium | reverse complement strand
ATACATAATATGCTGATTGGAACTATCATGGGCCTTTTCCTGGCTACTCCGGCTACAGAAACCTGGGTAAGCACCTGGAGTGACGGCAGCAAAACCAAATCGGAACAGTTCAACCCCTTCTACTTTATTATGTTAATCCTGACATTCATGCTCGTCCTGATGCTTGGTTTCATGATAATATTTTTTGCAGGGCTCAACTTTATCAGGAACTATGTGATTTATATATAGGTGTTTATTTAATTCTTAAACCCAGATATGAAAAGGATATATTTATCCGGTATATTGCTGCTTATCAGTTTGTTCACTTACCCCCAGCAGGCTATGCCCACCGACTGCTTGCTGGGCTTTTTTAAGCTCGACGGGAGTGCAAAGGAAGCAGAAGGGCATATTAAGCCCCCTAAGATCCAGGGAATTAAACCTGCACCCGACCGCTTTGAAAACCAGGGCAAAGCAAGCAGCCTGGCCTATGATTTCAAGCATAATAAGAGAAGCTTTATCTCTATCCCTTTGGATATCAGCCCCGGCAAACAACCTCTTATTACCATTACATTCTGGATACAGTTGAATACAAGCAACATGGAATCGGGAATACTGTACCAGAGCGATAATGACTGGAGCAGAGATGTTCACTACAGGGGGATTTATGCTGAACGGAATAGCGGTTTTATATATTGGACAGCCTGTGCCGGCAGTGACGGAAGCCTTAAAGGACCAGAGATATTGGCTAAAAGCTGGACCTTTATCGCCCTGGTATATGACCGGGACGACCAGGCGATGCGGTTTGTTGTCAATGACCAGGTATTTTCCAGTCCGGCAAATATGAGAGACGGTTATCCCTTTCTCAGGATAGGACCCTTTGACGGCCAGATAGATGAACTCAGGCTCTATTCAAGGGTACTGCCACTGGAGGAGTTGTCGGCACTTTACGGAAGGAACATTACAAAAGATACTTCGGATTATCCTATTGCTAAGAGGGCGGATTACAGAGCCCGTATGCAAAGGGAAGAACTCGACAAGGTAAAGCCCAACACAACCTATGTTGTAGCTGAGGATAAATTTGCCATCCATGATTCGGCAGGAAGTTACAACGCAATTGCTTACCTGGCAAAAGGAGATACTTTCAGGGTGATACAGATTGTAAAAAAGTCGGCACTTTTGCTTTTACCCGACGGGAAACAAGGGTATGCCACTATAGGGTCGATCAATGACGGTGCCTATCTTAAAGGAGGAAGCTACTTTTTCCATGAGTCCAAAGTTATTTTCCGCAGCATTTTCAATTTCACGAATATCAGGTCCTGGCTCATCGCAGTAATTTTTGCCATTTTGCTGTATTTCGTTTATAAAAAGTATGACTTTATCGACAACCTTTTGAACCGGATTGGTCGCAGAGATCCAATGCTGCAGGGAGGATCCAAGAGCGATGGAGGAAGCTCCGGAAACATCCTGAACAAAGTATTTCCTTTAAAACGCATGAGGTGGTGGCCGCTGACCATAGGTGCGATACTGGCTCTTGTTGTTTTCATTGCATTTATATGGAACGGAGGGGAGACCGAATGGTTCATCAATGATGGGTTTAAACTCATTCCATCCGGTTATACGCGCTCAATCCATTGGATCCTTTATATAACTTTCATCACCCTGATGTTCATGTATATCGTGATGATAATTGAAAGCTTTGTGGTTGTTGGTCCTGTCATGGCGATACCAAGGATCATTATTTTAACCATCCTCATACTGATGGCAATCCTGGTGACCTACTACCTGAGTGTACTCGTAGTGATTGTAGCCATTGTCATGCTGGTACTGTATGCTCTCTCGGCAGCCGCAACCAATTCAGAATATAGATGTCCGCACTGTAACAGAACCTTCACCTCCAGCGCGGGATCAAGCGGAACATGCCCTTATTGCGGAGGCGGAGTAAGAACATAAGCTATGAAAAGGGAAGAATTTGTACTTTACAATACGTTCCCGGCCGATGCCGTGACTAATGGATGGAACAGCGGTATTGATATTTCGCATGTTGCCTATGGAAGCAGCAGTTGGGCGGTGCTGATGGCCGAACAGACCGGTTATACCGGTCAGCGATATTTTCAAAGGAGCGAATTCCCTGCAAAATCAATTGATGAAGGCTGGAAAGAAAACTTCTATATTACTAATATAACCTGGGGGGACTCCAGTTGGGTGCTTATCATGTCGCAGGGATGCGGTTATACCGACCAGCAGTGGAAATGCGGGAGCAAATTTCCTTTAAAAGATGTTGAGAAAGCAATTAAAGCGGGCTTTCATATATCCTATATCACTTATGGGGAGAACCGCTGGGTCATAGTTTTATCGAAATCTCAAAAGACCTTTGAACAGAAATGGGAGATGTCGGCCGACTTCCCTGAAAAAGCCATCGAAGAATACTGGAACAAAGGGTTTATCATAACTTCCCTGGCCTACGGCGACCAGAAATGGCTGCTTGTTGTTTCCAAGGGCACCGATATCCTATACCAGTCCTGGGCTTACCGTGGCACTTTCCCTGAACAGGAGATCTCCGATAAACGAAAAGAAGGTTACTGGGTTTCAAGCCTTACGTATGGTAATGGTTCCTGGGTTGTTGTGATGTCTATGACCGAAGAAGAATATCAGAAGCAGACATCCCAAAAACCCCAGGAAACAAAGAAAAGACCAAAATCGCAGCGAAAAAAGGAAGAAAATCCTGCAGAATCTTCCGACACTTCGGCTCCTGATGAAGTCAAGTTCGAACTGGCTATGGGCGAACTGAAGAAACTTACGGGGCTGGTAAAAGTCAAAGAAGAAGTTGACGCCCTGATAAAGTATATTAAAATAGAGCAGAAGCGTCAGAAGGAAGGACTGTCGGCTAATCCGGTTTCCCTTCACTCGGTCTTCATGGGCCCCCCGGGAACAGGAAAGACCACCGTTGCCAGGCTGCTTGGAAGAATATATCATTCACTGGGCCTGCTGAAAAGCGGCCATGTTGTGGAAGTTGACCGGTCGGGGCTGGTAGCCGAATATGTTGGCCAAACAGCTATAAAGACAAACAAAGCTATTGATTCGGCCCTGGATGGCATTTTATTTATCGATGAAGCTTATGCCCTTGCTTCAGATCTGAAAGGGGGCTTTGGCCAGGAAGCCATCGATACCCTGGTCAAACGAATGGAGGATGAAAGGGGAAGGCTTATCGTTATTGTCGCCGGATACCCGAAAGAAATGCAGGATTTCATTACATCAAATACGGGCTTGCAATCAAGGTTCAACCAATACTTCAATTTTCAGGATTATAAGGCGGATGAGTTACTGGAAATTTTTAAAAAAACAGCCGCTGAGCGCAATTTAACCCTGGATCCGGATGCAGAGGCGAAATGCCTGAGGTACTTTGCTTTTCTTTATGCTTCCCGCACCAAGACATTCGGAAATGCCAGGGCTGTCAGGAATTTTTTCGAAGAGCTTATCAGGGTCCAGGCAATAAGATTGTCGGCGCTGGAAAATCCGGGAAATGAGGAACTCCAGACCATAAAGCTTGCCGATATTGAGGAATCGGTAAAGGATGTGTTTACCGATGACAGGGAAGAAACCCTGGAGCAGATTATGGGCGAACTCTCGGATATGATTGGCCTTGATAACATCAAAGAAGAGATCGTCAAGTTGGCTAATTATATTAAAGTTGAAAAGCTTAGAAAAACAAGGGGCTTGCAAACAACTTCGCTGGTTTTGCACTCCCTGTTCCTTGGGGCCCCGGGTACCGGTAAAACCACGGTTGCAAGGATTCTTGGCCGGGTATACAAATCCATGGGCATCCTTGCCAAGGGGCATGTTGTAGAGGTTTCCAGGGCCGACCTGGTTGCCCAATATGTTGGCCAGACAGCCCCAAAGACCGATAAAGTGATAGATTCAGCCATCAATGGGATCCTCTTTGTTGATGAGGCCTACATGCTGACCAGGGGAGGGGAAAATGATTTTGGCCAGGAAGCCATCGACACCCTTCTGAAACGAATGGAAGACGAAAGGGATAAACTTATTGTCATCCTGGCTGGTTATACCAACCTGATGAAAAAAGTTGTGGATTCTAACCCGGGGCTGTCTTCCCGGTTCACCCGCTCCTTTACCTTCCCGAATTTCTCAGTGAAAGACCTCTCTGAGATTTTCAGGTATAACTGCAAAAAGAAGGGATTTGTCATCTCCGACGATGCTATTGAACCTATCAATACCTATTTTGCCAACTGCGAGGAAAGAACATCAGCTTCTTTCGGGAATGCAAGGTTTGTAAGGAACCTGTTTGAAAAAACCCTTCAGGAACTTTCGGCAAGGCTGGCTACCGCAGAGAATCCTGAAACCATTGAACTGACTACCATAAAGAAGGAAGATTTCCTCCATGCCATCAGCATACAAAACGGGTAAGCAGGTCGGGTTCCAGGCTGGATCGGTACCTGGAGAGGGCGTTATTAAATAAAATACTTAAGCCCTGATTCGGGGAAACATTACAGGAACAGATCGATGAGGGGGTAGAAATCACTTTCCTTAAGTTTCATATTCCCTCCGCTGACCTTGCTGATAACCATGTTATCGTATATTGTCTTGCGCTGATCGCCGGTTACACCGAACTGGGAAAGGCTTACCGGGCATTGGATCGTATTGAAGAATTGTTCGATCTTCAGGATAGATTCATCCGCAGTAAGCTCTGCATTAAAAAGAGATGAACCGAGCTGGGATATCCGGCCCGGGATCCGGGCTTTAAAATACCTGAGCCAGGCAGGGTAAACGATGGTAAGGGAAGCGCCATGGGGGATTCCATAAAGGAATGAAAGGCAATGGCCTATACTGTGTACGCCCCAGTCACCTCCAGCCCTGCCGTACATCGTCATTCCATTAAGGGCCATGGTGGCCGAAAACATGATCTTTTCCCGTAATTCGTAATCATGCAGGTTGGCCAGAAGTTCAGGCCCGATGTCCATGGCTTCTTTTACAATGGAGACTACAAACCTGTCGGGAAGGCTGGCATCCCCGATGCCGAACCATGCTTCGAAACAATGAGCGATAAGGTCGGCAATGCCATAGGCTGTATAATTGGCTGGCACCGATAAAGTAAGTGAAGGGTCCAGGAAAGAATGTTTGGGAAAAGTAAGCGGGGAACCAAAAGCCCATTTTTGCCTGGTAGCGGTGTTGGTAATGACTGCAAAGGGATTCATTTCAGATCCTGTGGCAGCCAATGTAGGAACTGCAACTACCGGTACGGCCGATTCAGGTTTGGCTTTGCCATCAAGGAAATCCCAGCCTGAATGATGCACGGGAATTGTAGCAGCAATGACTTTTGCTGAATCGAGCACACTGCCCCCTCCAACAGCAAGGATTACATTGACTTTACAGGCCCGGCCTTTTTCAGCAGCTGCATCCACATCTTCAATCAATGGATTTGGCCTGATACCTTCATATTCAAATACTTCGAGCCCTGCCTGTGAAAGATTAGACATGATCTGTTCATAAAGGCCACTGGTTTTTATGGAACCTGAACCGTAAATAAACAGCACTCGGTTTCCGTATTCTTTAAGGGTGGCTCCGAGAGCAGCCAGTATATTCCGGCCGAAATGAAGAACTGTAGGATTAAATGCGGTAAAATTTTCCATTTTGTTAATTGTTGTTGAAAGCTAGTTTTTCAAAATTAAACAGATTAGTGTTACTTTGCAAAAAATTGCAATTTGTTAATATCAATGCATTTGCGGCTCATGAAGGTAAAACGCTCGTCTGTCTTAAGGATCGCTATGGTTTTTGTTATGATCCTGTTGTATCCCTCCCTGTTTGCCCAAACATGGAATTTCATCAAGGAGAAAGACGGGATAAAAATTTATACAAGGACTGCAGAGCATTCTTCCTTTAAATGCTTTAAAGGTGAAACAGTTTTCCATACCACCATGGAGAAACTCAGCATGTATATAGGGAACGTGCAGAATGTCGACTGGTGGGATAAAAATGTGAGTGAGATAAAAGTTATCTTTTACGAGCCGGATAAGCTCATAAAGTATTATCTCGTTTACGACGTCCCCTGGCCATTGAACGACCGTGACCTTTGTGTTGAAGCCAGGATCACAATTGACCCTGTTACAGGAGAAAAAATTGTATCGGCCAAGCCCTTGCTTGACGTTATACCCGAACGTGAAGGGATTGTAAGGATAAGAAACTACTGGCAAAAATGGACTTTGAAGCCGGAAGGTAAAAACAACATCCATGCCGTTCTTGAAGGCTTTGTTGATCCCGGCGGAAGTGTGCCGTCCTGGTTGTATAACATGGTCATTGTTGACACACCGCTCAAAGTAATGCGGGGGATTAAAGTACTGGTGGAAGAAAAGAATTAAGGTTTTGTCAGCGTATACATCTGCTCCACTTCAAGGCTGGTAAGGGAAGAGTGAAAGATCCTGACCTCATCCAGGCATCCCCTGAAATGATTAGCATAAGGCGAATAGTAATTACCCCAGGTGGTGCCCGAAAACGCTGCTGAACCTGCGGAATGGAAAAACCCCATGGCAAGGACATTTTCCTGAAGGGGAGCGCTGCCTCCGTATTTCATCCCGGTAATCGTTGTGGCAGGATCCCCGGCTGGCCACTTGTTGAAATCCTGCTGTTTCATCAGCACACCATCAAGGTAAAGGCTGCCTATCCTGGTGGCGCTGTTATATGTGCATGTTACAAAAACCCACCTGTCCTTAAGCAGGCCAGCTACGCCTCCGGTAGTTGTAAGGTTGGCACAATATGTCCAACCGGGCAATCCCCCGTTAGCCCCTGTTTTCCCGTCACCGGCAAATGATAGTTCCTGGGAGACTGTTGTGCCGTCGGGAAGAGCATATGAGCTTACCAACTGACAGGAACTGTAATCCGCAGCGATTTCAAACTCAAAACCCTTATAATCACCAACACCAAGAACAAACTGCCCTTTGGCGTTGCCTGAGGAATCGATTTGGTATTGCGAATTTGCCTTTACCCAGAATGAAAGGGAAAAATCATTGGTGTTAACTAAATTATCCCCATTGGGAACCTGGATTACGGTGGATGTCCCGTTGAACACTGCACATTGTCCGAGAGTTTTCCTTAAGGATATCAGGTAATTCAGATCGTTTACCGAGCTAACGGTATAATTTCCCTGCAGGTCATAAGTGTTGTTCTCAAAATTCCAGTATGCTACAAGGCCCGGGGGGCCAAAACTGCCGATTGTTTTAAACCCCCTCCAGAGGTAGGTAAGCTGAAGACCATCGGTTGACCTTATCCCGGTAAAGGTGACTGCATAAGATATGCCGCTGCCAAGATCATTTTTCGGGACGAAGGTGATCGTATCACCAGATACCCTAACAGTCCCGTCAACATAAGTTGAATCATAAAGGCGCAGGAGCTGAACGCTGCTGGTTGTTGCGCTTGCAGGATCAATATTCGAACTCAGAACGCCAATTATAGTGGCATTCGACGGAACAGTCGTAGGGCTGACGATCCCAAGGCCTATACCGCCGGCTGTAAGTGAATTAAAATATAAAGTAGGGGTGTCGGTTGATTTGGAACAGCCAAGCACTCCCAGCAAGAGGATAAGGCTTATTAAACTTGAAAATCTTAGCACGGTAATTTAATTTATTATCATTGAAATCAACGGTAAAGGTAAGCAATTATTACAAAATCGTTAAATCTGCTGCCTGTCTCTATGGTTTTTCCTATCTTTACCATATGTTTGTTTCGAATCTGCATTGATTCAAAAAATCAAATCATTTCAGATGATCATCAAATACCATTCAAAATATGAGGATCAAGGCCGGAAAGTTTAAAAAACCAGGGAAAACGGTTAAAGAAATGACGATTGCAGCCGGCAATGCCATGAAAAACGGATTTTATACTGAAGCAATCTGGATACTTTCAGGGATTATGGAAGCCAGGCTGAAAAAACTCATTATAATTACTGAAGGCAGAAACCCTGGAGCTGCTTCAGGGCTGGAACAGCACCTGAAACGTATAAAACTCCTCCAAACCAGAGAACCGTATTCCACGCTTAAGACGCATTTCCCTTCTACCTTAGTTTCTTCATTGCGGGAATGGAAAAACAACCGCAATACCATGATGAAGGATATGCTTGAAATGCATGTTTCATGGGAAAGGAGAGAAAGGCTGTCCAAACAGGGGATTTCTTTATTGAAATCGCTCAACAAGGTATATAAACATTACAGGCTTGCAGTTCATGCCCCTGCTGAAGATTTATCACTGCCGCCGGGAGAAATTGTACAAGAAAAAATCGAAAAGACTGCAGTCAAACCAGCCCCCGCTCAGCCCGTCCCTCCTTCAGCTTAAACCTGGATCTTTTATGGAATCCTCAAAGGTGCGTGAATTTTACTGGAGATTCTTCAAGAAAAGAATCACGTCTTTTTTAGCCAACCTTTACCGCTCAAGCATCACCGGGGATGAAAGGGATATACACAGGACCCGCCTCGACATGAAAAAGATCAACTCCATCCTGGAAATGTTCGAGATGCTTAATCCTGATAAGTTCAGCACTGAAAATTTCGAAGTGTTCAAATCCATGTTCAGGTTCTCGGGAAAGATCAGGGAACTTCAGGTGAACCAGCTGGTCATTGCAAAATATGGTCCTGAAACCAAAGGAATTTCTTTTTTTATCAAGTATCTCAGATCGAGAGAAAACAGGCTTTCAAAGCAGTTTTTAACTGTGGTTCAGCAATTCGATGAAAAAAAACTAAAAAAATCAGAACGGGCTATAAAAAAACTTTGCCGGGAGATCAAGGTAAGGACCCTTAAAGCCAGGTTGGAAAAATTTATTAATAAGAAAGCAAAAAAAATAAGCCTGCTGCGTAATTATCCATCCAATCCAGACAATATCCACGGGATAAGGAAAGAGCTTAAAGCCATGGTTACTGTCCTTACACTTGTTTCCATGGTCTTTATGGACGAACACCAGGATATCCTTTTAAGCAAGCTTAACCAGACCGAGATGCTTATCGGCAACTGGCACGATAACCAGGTACTGATTGAATATATTGACCGGTTCCTATATAAAAGCAAAAAGCTGGGCCGGGATTACCAGCTACATTTGCAGGTTCTGAGAAATAAAATCATGAAAAGCAATCAGGAACTCTTACAAGCGTTATTTCCAAAGATCGAAGAGGCCTTGGTTGTTATTTTCCCCTCTTCACAACCGTCATGAAAACCATAAAAGAGATTTATAAGGTCGAAGGCATGTCATGCACTGCCTGCGCCTCCAGCGTCAACAGCATGCTTTCCTCGGTTGAAGGAGTCATTACCGCGAATGTGAATTTTGCAAACCAAACTGTGCTTGTTGAGTTTGATCCGGAGAAAGCGAGCCCAAAGCAGCTTGGGGATGCTGTTGCTAAGATCGGGTATAGCCTGGTTACCGATAAAGCTTTGATGGCGGATGAGGAAGCGGGGGAGGCCCGGCGTCTTCAAAAAGCAAGAATAAACCTGTTTTCATCGTTTGCATTTGCAATCCCGGTTTTTATAATTTCCATGTTCCTTCCCGGCCTGCCTTACAGGAACTGGATTATGCTTGTACTTTCCTGTCCGGTCATGTTCTGGTTCGGGAGAGAGTTCTTTGTCATTGCATGGAAACGGGCCAGGTACCTGAGCACCAACATGGACACCCTTGTAGCTATGGGCAGCGGGACAGCATTTTTATACAGTCTTTACAATACTTTCTTTCCTTCATCAGCAGGGCCGGCGGGCATGGCATCACAACTGTATTACGAAGCTGCAGTTGTGATCATTTCCTTCATACTTCTTGGGCGTTTCCTTGAAGAACGGGCCAGGTCCAAAACTTCATCAGCAATCAGGAAACTTATCAACCTGGGGGTTAAAACCGCAAGGGTAATCAGGAATGGGGAGGAAAAGGAAGTACTTATTTCGAAGGTGAGAATTGGTGATATTGTCGTGATACGGCCAGGTGAAAAGATTCCTGTTGACGGGAATGTTACAGAAGGCGAAAGCCTGGTTGATGAGAGCATGATCACAGGCGAAAGCGTGCCAGTCACGAAAAAAACAGGCGACATGTTGATTGGCGCCACCCTGAACCAGTCAGGAAGCCTGCTGATGCTGGCCGGGAAAATAGGGGAGCAAACCGTACTGGCACAAATCATCAGGCTGGTCCAGGAAGCCCAGGGGAGCAGGGCCCCGGTGCAAAAAACTGTCGACCGTATCGCCTCTGTCTTTGTGCCTGTAGTCATTTCTATTGCCGTTCTCACGTTCATAAGCTGGCTTGTTTTCTTTCCCGGAATGGGACTCTCCCATGCCATCACAACTGCAGTGAGCGTGCTGATTATCGCTTGTCCCTGTGCCCTGGGCCTTGCAACACCTACTGCAATTATTGTCGGTCTTGGGAAAGCAGCAGAACATGGTATCCTTATCAAGGATGCCCAAAGCCTTGAAGAATTCTGCAAACTGGACCTGCTGGTCCTTGACAAAACAGGTACCATTACAACAGGAAAACCCAGTGTAAGTGAGCTAAGATGGGACGAAAGCAATCCTCTCCAAAAGGAAGTGAGGGAAGAAGTATCTGCTGCCGTTGCCTCAATAGAATGGAGATCGGAGCATCCTTATGCCCTGGCCCTTTGTGAGTACCTTAATGTAAGCCGGAATACCGATAATACAGTTACAGGCTTCGAGAGTCTTACAGGGAAAGGCGTTTCGGGATTCTATGGGGAAAATCAATATCATATCGGGAGTCCCACCTACGTTGCCGACAAAGGCTGCAGTGTCCCGGCCGGTTTTGTTGAGTATCAGCAATTACTAAGGAAGCAAGCGTTCTCGGTAGTTCTCATTGCGCAAAATTTCAGGGTTTTAGCAGTAGCGGCTATCAGTGACAGTATTAAACCCGGTTCTGCCGCCGCGGTGCAGGAACTAAAAGAAATGGGACTTGAAATACATATGCTTTCGGGCGACAGTGTTGCGATCAGCTCACAGGTTGCTTCCAAAACCGGAATAGATTATTTCAAGGCTGAAGCTTCCCCGGTGGAAAAATCAGAATATATCAGGGAAAAGCGAAAATCGGGTCTCAGGGTTGGCATGGTTGGCGACGGGATCAATGATTCTCCTGCTTTGGCTCTTGCCGACCTGGGGATTGCCATGGGTACAGGAACCGATATAGCCATTGAATCGGCCAGCATTATTCTCCTGAAAGGCGATCTTACAAAACTGGCCATGGCCTTGAAGATCAGCAGACAAACGGTACAAACCATAAAACAGAACCTGTTCTGGGCTTTTTTCTATAATGTAATAAGCATCCCGGTTGCCGCAGGATTATTGTTCCCCTTTACCGGCTTCCTGCTGAACCCCATGATTGCCGGGGCAGCTATGGCCTTCTCGTCGGTATCGGTTGTAAGCAACAGCCTTCTCCTGAAAACCAGGAAAATTGTTTAAACGTTTGCCGGTTTTGTTTAATTTTGAATTGTAAAGCTTGATTTTCGGGATGAAAACAGGACATCGTTATACATCGTTTCTTCTTCTTTTTCTGATTGCGCTTTTTCTGCCGTTTGGATTGCCTGCTCAACACGCAAACAAATCAGATGCTGATGAAGGAGAAACTGATATCAGCAGTATCGATAAAATGATCAACCTGCTCAGACCCGATTCTCTTTCACTTGAAGAATCTTTCCCGATCGCATGCAAAACTTTAAAACTCTCGGTTGAAGCTTTTTATACCCGGGGGAAAGCTGAATCCTACCTGCAGATCGGACGCTATTTTTTACATAAAAGGAAACACCCATCCGCAGTACATTTTCTGCTTTGTGCTTCCCAGCTTTTTAACTCCCTCAAGGATACTGCAGGCATGCTGAGAGTTGACCATTCACTCTTCTCAGTTGAAATATACGTTAAAGATTATGAGAATTCACTTTCCACATGCGAGCAGGGCCTTGAACTTGCCCGTAAAAAAAAGGATCTTAAACTTTCAGGGTTCTTTCTTGAAAAAATGGCCGATGTATTTCATGAGCAGAAGGATACATCAAAGTCTCTTGACTATTATATGGAATCCCTGAAATACTATACAGAAGCCAGGGACAGGAAAAGTGTTCTTGGGGTGTATATGTCAATTGGAAGCATCTATCTTGATCAGAAAAGATATTCCGATGTGATCAGCATGTATGACACCCTCATTGTGTTTGCCGACTCTGTAGATCCTGCCAGTGCAGGAACAATGTACACCAGGATGGCTCATGTTTACGAACAGCAGAATAATTTTTCAAAAGCCGTTTTCTATAACAGGAAAGCCCTTGAAGCCAGGAGCAGGGCGAAAATTGCAGATGTGGTTAACAGTTCAATTATCAACCTGGCGGGCAGTTATTTCAAGATGAACCGTCCGGATTCAGGATGGTACTATATGGATATCGGACTCAGGGATGCAAAATTGAATAACCGTTTCTATTACCTGAGAAACGCTTACACTTTATTGTATCATTATTACCTGAAGAAAGGGGACATGGAAAAAGCCCTGGAAAATTTCAGGCAAATGGTGTCGGTGAATGACAGTATACAGAAAGAAAGGCTGAATACCGATATCAATGTGATCAGGTCGGGACAAAACGTAATGGCGTTAAAAGAAAGTATCAGGTTGCTTGAAAACCAGAATGTACTGCAGAAAGTATTGATCAGGAACCAAAAGATCTTTAAATTCCTTCTGATTGCTATAGTGCTTGCAGTGATGCTTGCTGTTAGTATTATTGTAAGAATTAATATGCGTCACCGGAGGTCGAAGAGAAATATTGAGAATCTGAACATCAAACTTCAATATGAGGCAGCAGAGAGAAAACTGGTTCAGAAAAAGACAGTCGAAAAGGAAGACCAGTACAGGTTCCTTGCAGAACATTCACTGGACCTGATTTCAAGGATTAACAAAGACTATAATTTTACCTATGCATCTCCGGCTGCTGCGGAAATTTTTGGATATACATTCCAGGATTTGTTATCCGTCAACCTGTTTGATATAGTGGTTGCAGGACATGATGATTTTCTTAAAGAGCAACTGGCGGAGGTTGTGCATACCCGGCGTCCCCATTCAATTGCTTTTCTTGCCAGAAAAAAAGGGAATGAACCGATATGGGTCGAAAGCACCTTTAATCCTGTGTTTAATCCTAAAACCGGGGACTTCAGGGAATTTGTTTCGGTCACAAGAAATATTCAGGAACTAAAAAAGCGGGAAATGGGAATTGTTGAAGGAACCAAGCAGAAAGAGAATCTCCTGAGGGAGATCCACCACAGGGTTAAAAATAATTTCGCAATCCTGGTCAGCCTTATCAATATGCAGAAGGCGCAATCCCAGAATGAAGATGTCAGACAATCCCTTACGAATCTCCAGCTGAGAATAAGAACCATGGCCCTGGTGCATGAAATGCTTTACCGTTCCGAGGATTTTGAAAAGATCTCATTCCCTGATTACATAAGATCAGTTGCCTCTGTAATTTCAGCGACCTATGGTAGGATGAATGTTCATCTCGACTTCCAGCTGGAGCCTGTTATTATTAATATTGAAACTGCAATTCCCCTTGGGCTTATTCTTAATGAACTTTTAAGCAATGCATACAGGCATGCGTTTGCAGGGGATTCAGAAGGCAACATAATGGTTACATTTAAAAAGCAAGAGACCCCGAACTTATATGCCCTTATTGTTTCGGATTCCGGAACCGGTTTACCCGAGGGCTTTTCCATGGGAGAAAATAAGACCATGGGACTGCAGATCGTCGACATTCTTGTCAAGCAGATTGAAGCTCAGTTACAGATTAAGCAGGTTAACGGCACTTCATTCACAATCACTTTCCCCATTGAGGGCTGAATAGCTTGCTACTCCTCATTGATAAGCAATTACTGCTGATCTTTCATTCCCTGCGTTAACAATTATTTAACATGAAGTTAATATTGCCGTAACATGGCTGGTTTGCGCAAGATTTAATTTTGCCGCAAACAAAAAAACTATGTTTATGAAGAAATTTACACGAATTATCCTGATGAGCGGTCTTGTGTTGCCGCTGCTGTTCATTTCAGTCACAATAAACGCACAATTACCGGTGCAGAATCAGCTGGATACAGTAAAACAAAAGGTTTCCACTATTAACGATAAGGTTGCCGGTGTTGAAGAAAGACTGGCTACGGCAGAAGCGGATCTTGCTAAACTTACCAAGATCAAACTCTCGGGTTATATCCAGGCACAATGGGTGAATTATGAAGCATCAAGCGTATATCCTAATAATTACTTCATGGTTAGAAGAGCAAGGATAAAGTTCACTTATGAACCGATTGATGGTATCGTTTTCGTTTTGCAGCCTGACTTCCAGCCAGGCAACATCACAATCAAAGATGCTTATGCTCAGGCTAACGATCCCTGGTTAAAAATGTTCTCCTTATGGGTTGGTAAATTCAACCGTCCGAATTATGAAGTTGAATATTCTTCCAGTAACCGCGAAGTGGCTGAACGTTCAAGAGTAATCAGGGCCATTTATCCTGATGAACGTGCAATAGGTGCAAAACTTGAAATTCATCCCCCGAAGCTTCCGCTTAAATTTCAGCTTGCTATTTTTAACGGGAATGACGGTATTGCAACAGTAAATCCAGATGGTACCACTACAGTTCTTCAGAATACGGATTATGATAATTACAAGGACCTGATGGCCCGCCTTACTTATACCTTTAAACTTGGAAATTTTGGTGGACTTACCATCGGCGCCCATGGATATTATGGCGCTATCAAAGCCAACAATGTCAACGTGCTGAATTCAGACTACACTTATAACAAGACCCTCGACGATATCGGAAAATCTGTTCCGAAGCAGTGGTGGGGTGCTGAAGCACAACTTTCGATGGATATCCTTGGAGGCCTTATTATCAAAGGAGAATATATAAGGGGTATAAATTCTGCTCCCGGTGCAACATTTTCCGGTTCAGCAGTTGCCAATTCCACATTACTTAAAAGCGATACTCTCTGGCTGACTACCACTACAACCAAAACTTCTACCAGTACACCGGCCATCAGTAAAAGTTTCAGCGGCTGGTATGTATACCTGATTAAAAATATCGGAAAACGTAACCAGGTCTCTGTAAGATATGACTGGTACAACCCCAACACCAAACTCAGCGCCGACCAAATCGGAACTGCAAAGTATGATGCTTCAAAAACGACCAATGATCCGAGTCCTGTAAAGACCTTTGCAGGTACTGATCCTGTAATTGCCACAGTAACAAAGACAAACACTGTAAATACGAGCAAGCTAACCAGCGGGGTATCTGATATTGCTTATGGTACCTGGACACTCGCCTACAGTTATTATTTCACTGATAATATTAAGTTCATGATCGACTATGATATCGTCCTCAATAAGAAAGTTGGTGTTGTTGATCCGAAAACAAATACAGGCAATGTGACTTCCAGCTATACAGTAAATGGTGTAGCCAGTACCTATGATTACAGTAACCTGATCCATCAGAACGTATTGACTTTAAGATTGCAAGTGAAGTTCTGACATCTGACATCCGATATCTGACATCAGATATCAGATAAACAGATATCAGATAAACAGATGAAAAAAGATACTAATTAACAATATATAAGATTATGAAAACAACAAACAAATTAGCCCTGATTGCAAGCATTGTCCTGGTGGCAGTGATTGGCTTCGCATTCATGCCGGCTCCTAAAAAGATCACAGTCAAAGGTTCCGATACAATGGTTATCCTTGCACAGAAATGGGCAGAGATATATATGAAATCAAATTCTGATGTTATTGTACAGGTTACGGGGGGTGGTTCAGGAACAGGAATATCAGCCCTTATCAATGGTTCAACCGATATCTGCAATTCCAGCCGTCCGCTGAAATCCTCCGAAATGGATAAACTTAAGGAACGTTTTGGCTCACTTGGCATTGAAATCCCATGTGCCAAAGACGGTATTACTATCTTCCTGAATGAAAACAATGCCATTAATGAGCTTTCAATAAAACAGCTTGGAGACATTTTCAGCGGGAAGATCCGCAACTGGAAAGACGTTGGCGGACCGGATGCAGAGATCAGGTTATACGGCCGTGAAAACAGTTCAGGAACCTACGTATTTTTTCAGGAAAAAGTAGTAAAAGGTGATTATGCAGCAAACTGCCAAACGCTTCCCGGAACAGCAGCAGTTGTGAACGCTGTGAGCAAGGATAAAAACGGGATAGGTTATGGAGGTGCAGCTTATGCCCAGGGTGTTAAGCATTGCAAGGTAAAGAAGGATGATAAAAGCCCTGCTTTTCTGGCAACTGCCGAAACCATTGCAAAAGGCGAATATCCCATCACCCGTTATCTTTATATGTATATGAGGAACAGGCCTACAGGCGATGTTAAAAAGTATGTAGACTGGATCCTCAGCGCTGAAGGCCAGAAGGTCGTCACTGAAGTTGGTTATTTTCCCGTTAAGTAGTATATTTGTTAGTAAATGTGTGTAGGTGATTGGCAGCATTTGAAAAAATGTTGCCTTTCACTTTTAAAACAGCATAGATGAATTCTGATCAGGCAAAAACCGCATACATTTTTACAGCGGAATCTCTCAGAAAGAAATTCAGGTTCTCGGAATTTTTTGCCGAAAAGCTGATCACTTCCGTTGCGTTTCTTTCCATTGCCGTTATCATTCTCATATTCTTTTTCGTTTTCCGTGAAAGTTTACCGGCGTTTAAGGGCAAACCTAAAGCAACAACTGAAAATAAGGTTTCAGCCGGGAATAAACCCGAAAGTTACGGAAGTTCTGAGCCTGCAACAGCAGAGCAAAAGCCCGAAACCTACAGCGGCGAAGAAAAGGTTACAACTGAGAAGAAACCTGAGACATATACCGGAGCAGAACCAACGGCCGCAAATAAACCCGAAACTAACGGAGCGGATAAAGATACTTCCGTTTCTGCGGATGAGGTAAACCCGGATGCAAGTTTAAGGCCTTCTGCGAAAGCCGAGAACGAAGGTTCCCTTGGCAGTTTATTTGGCAGTGAATGGTTCCCTGTTTCCGAGAATCCAAGATACGGTATGATACCATTATTTGTCGGGACTTTTAAAGTCACACTGATCGCTATTCTTTTCGCTGCACCAATTGCTATTCTTGCTGCTTTGTTTTCTTCTTCCTTTGCATCGCCGTGGTTAAGGGAATGGATTAAACCTGCCATCGAATTACTGGCTGGATTTCCTTCCGTTGTTATCGGGTTCTTTGCATTGATGGTCATGGCTACTTTTTTTCAGAACCTTTTTGGGTATGAAACAAGATTGAACTCTTTTGTCGGAGGGATAGCGATGGCCCTGGCTGCCATTCCTATTATTTTTACAATAACGGAAGATGCACTCACCGCTATCCCGGCAACATATAAAGAAGCAAGCCTTGCCCTGGGTGCTTCAAAATGGCAGACAGCTGTTTTTGTTACCCTGCCCGCTGCCACACCTGGTATTTTCGCAGCTGTTCTTCTGGGTGTCGGTCGTGTTTTCGGAGAAACCATGATCGCCCTGATGGCTACCGGGAATGCGGCATTGAGCGGACTGAATCCGTTTGAATCGGTTAGAACCCTTGCAGCAACAATCGGAGCGGAAATGGCAGAAGTAGTGTTCGGGGATATGCATTACGGGATTCTCTTTCTTATAGGTTCTTTGCTTTTCGTCTTTAACTTTTCAATCAATGCGATTGCCGAATTTTATATCAAAGGCAAACTGATCAAAAAAATACAGGGAAGATAGGATGAGACTAAAAAATAAAATTATAGGTGGCGCCATTACCTCTGCTTCGGCTGTTTCAGTAATATTAATTATTTCCATAATAGTTATTATTTTGGTTGTTACTATTATTGGAGGTAAGGATAAGATAAGCTGGGAATTCATCACATCATTTCCCAAGGAAGGCATGATGGAAGGGGGAATATTCCCCGCTATCTATGGAACTGCCCTTCTGGTTATAATTATGTCAATAGCAGCAGTCCCTTTTGGTGCGATAACTGCTATTTACCTTTCCGAATATGCCCATGAGAAATCCTGGATTGCACAATCCATTAGGTTCGCGGTTCGAACACTGGCAACTGTTCCTTCTATCATTTTCGGGTTGTTTGGTCTTGGCTTTTTTATCCAGTTTGTCGGACCCGGGATGGACAAATGGTTCCTGGGAGGACAGCTTAAATGGGCCCAGCCAAACCTTCTCTGGGCAAGTCTTACAATGGCCTTGCTAACACTTCCTGTTGTTATTGTTTCCGTGGAAGAGGCGATAAGAACAGTGCCGAGGGAGTTACGTGAAGCAAGTCTCGCGCTCGGAGCTACCAAATGGCAAACTATAAAGAAAGTAGTCATACCTGGATCCATATCAGGGATCATGACCGGCACTATCCTTGCTGTGAGCAGGGGGGCAGGTGAAGTGGCTCCCATTTTGTTTACAGGTGCGGCATATTCCCTCGCCACACTGCCAACCTCTGTTTCAGACCAGTTCATGAATCTCGGGTACCACATATATGTGATGTCTACACAATCATCAAATGTTGATAAAACACTGCCCATTCAGTTTGCCACTACCCTGGTCCTGTTAATGCTCACGTTTACACTTAATCTCGCCGCCGTGCTTATAAGATCAAGCCTCAGGCGCAGAGTGAAATGAATAAAATTATGAAAGAAGTTAAAATTGTAACCAAAGATCTCACACTGCATTATGGCCAGAAGATGGCTCTTAACTCCATTAATATTCAAATCCCCGAAAAGGAAGTCACTGCATTTATAGGTCCTTCCGGTTGCGGAAAGTCAACCTTTCTGCGCTGCCTGAACCGTATGAATGACCTTATACCGAGTGTGAAGATCACAGGAGAGATCAGGATTGACGACCTTGACATTTACCAGAAAAAAATTGATGTTGTAAACCTGAGGAAGAAAATAGGAATGGTATTCCAGAAATCCAACCCTTTTGCTAAATCGATTTTCGAAAATATTGCATACGGTCCAAGGATCAATGGGATCAACGATAAAAAAACCTTGACTGAAATTGTTGAAAGATCCTTAAAAAATGCTGCCATCTGGGGTGAAGTTAAGGACCGTCTCCAGGATTCTGCATTGGGCCTCTCGGGCGGGCAGCAGCAGAGACTATGCATCGCACGTACCCTGGCTGTTGAACCTGAGATCATTCTCATGGATGAGCCCGCCAGTGCACTGGATCCGATATCCACAGGTAAAATAGAAGAGCTTATCTTTGAGCTTAAAAAGGATTACACCATCGTCATAGTCACTCATAATATGCAGCAGGCAGCACGCGTTAGCGATCATACAGCATTTTTCTACCTGGGTGAACTTATTGAACACGGCAGAACCCGAAAGATCTTTACAACTCCCGATAAAAAGCAGACGGAAGAGTACATCACCGGCAGGTTTGGTTAATGGTTCACCCTGATATCAGTTAACAACTAATTATAAAGAAATAGAATCATGGAACGTCATTTTGAACTCGAATTGGAAAAGCTGAACAAACGATTGATAAAAATGGGAAACCTGGTTGCTGAGCAGGTTCACAATGTTTTTGATGCACTACTGAGGGCTGATTCAGAACTGGCCCATCAGATTATTGAGAAGGACAGCAAGGTTGATAAACTTGATAACAAGATCGACAAACTTTGCCAGAGACTTTTCGCTTTAACCCAGCCTGTTGCGACAGACCTGAGGCTTATAATGGCAGCCCTCAGGATCAATAACGATCTTGAAAGAATGGGTGACCATGCAGTTTCTATTGCACAGAAGATAGAAGGCATCAGTGATTATCAGGAAATCATTGCGGAACTTCATATAGACGAAATCGTCAGGATGACCGATATGATCGTCAATGATGTGATAACAATACTTAATACGAAAAATGTAGCCTTCGTTAAAGATATATTTGACCTTGCTTCTGCTATTGATGAAAAAGCGCAGACTGCTACTGCAAAGATCATGGAGGAAATGATGCATAAGTCAGATGTGATCGTTGTTGCGACAAACCTGATTATTATTCTTACCAATGTCGAAAGGCTTGCAGGCTATTCAACCAATATTGCCGAATCCATCGTGTTTGTAGTGGATGGCAGGATCATGAAGCATAAGAAGAAATCGTTCGACATATTGAACGGAGCACCCACATCAGAAACAGTTCAGACTGACGAACCGGTCTCGGAGCATCAGGAAGAAGGTACTGAGCGGGATCCCGAACCTACCTCTGAAGCCACACCCTCAGAAGGCTGAGCAGCTTCTCGGTCTGAACCGGTTTTGACATATAATCATTTGCACCGGCTTCTATGCATTTTTCCCTGTCGCCTTTCATGGCTTTAGCCGTCAAGGCAATGATAGGAAGGTTTGCAAAGCGTTCTTCCTTCCTGATCTCACGCATGGCGGTATAGCCGTCCATCTCGGGCATCATGATATCCATTATAACAAGGCTGATGCCGGGGTTCTGGTGAAGTTTATCTATCCCCTCTTTGCCTGTGCGGCCAACAACAATATCAACATTTTTCTCCTCGAGGATCTTTGAAAGCACATATACATTCCTCATATCGTCATCGACAACCAGGATTTTCTTCCCTTTAAAGATCGTATCGGGAAGAAAACCTGAATTTTCATTCTGGGGTTCCTCGGCAACCACAGGAGTTTCCTTTTTTACTGCCGGGGGCTTCTTATATATAACAGGAGATTCAACCACCTCTTCCTCCTTGTCTGTTTTGACGCCCTGGTAGGTAACCGGAATATAGATAGTAAAAGTGCTCCCTGTCCCGACTTTGCTTTTCAATTGTATTTCACCACCCAGAAGGCGCGCAAGGCTCCTTGAAATAGTCAGGCCAAGGCCTGTGCCCCCGAATTTTCTGCTTACAGTCCCGTCGGCCTGCTGGAAAGCTTCAAAAATGGAATGCTTTTTATCGTCAGGAATACCAATACCGGTATCGGTTACCATGATAGCCAGAGTGTTTTCGGCTTTCAGCGAAAGATTGTTAAAACGAACCCCGGCTTCGGCTTTTGCTATTTTAATGGTCACACTGCCATGCTCCGTGAATTTAATTGCGTTTGACATAAGGTTCTTGACGATCTGGAGCAGCCTTTGAAGATCCGTTTCAAAAGTCCCCGGAATACCCTTTTCGAGCAATGTTTTCAACTCAATATTTTTGGGCTGCGTAAGCGGTGTGAATGTGCGGATTACATAATCCAGGATATCTTCGGGGCTCACCGCTTCAATCTCCAGTTCCATTTTGCCTGCTTCGACTTTCGAAAGGTCAAGAATGTCGTTGATCAGCTCAAGGAGGTCGGTGCCTGATGAATGGACAATTTTTGCAAATTCCACCTCATCGGCGGTCATCACCCCGTTTTTATTTGATGAAAGTATTTCAGACAGAACCAGGATGCTGTTCAGGGGCGTCCTGAGTTCATGCGACATATTCGCCAGAAATTCCGATTTATACCTGCTCGCAATCTCGAGTGCCTCGGCTTTCTGACGGATCTCTTCCTGGGCAAGTTCCAGTTCTTCGTTCTTCTTGCGGATGTCATCCCGCTGGAGCTCCAGTACCTTGGTACGTTCTTCAAGTTCCTCATTGATGACCCTGAGTTCTTCCTGCTGATGCTGCAGGCTTTCTTCCGACATACGCAGGGCCTTTGTCTGCTCCTCAAGTTCCTGGTTGATCTGCCGGAGTTCTTCCTTCTGATGGGCCATCTCGTTTGCCTGTTCCTGGGTTTTCTTAAGCAACTGCTCCACCCGTTCCCTTGAACGGGCCGTATTTAATGCGACAGCAATATTCTCAAGAGAAGTATCCAGGAACTTCTGTTTTTGCTCGTCAAACGGTCGGAATGAACCCAGTTCAATCACTCCTGAAAGAACATTTTCAAACATTATCGGAGCCAGGATGAAATACTGGGGATGCACACTTTCATGGCCGATATTCACTGCGGGCAGTGTCTCCGATGAAGAAAAGAAAGTCATCTTTTTGCGTTCCTTCGCAACCTGTCCGACAAGACCTTCACCCATAGCAAGTGGTTTAGCCGAGATAAGGTCACCCGAATAGGCATAGGCGGCCGAGAGGTGCAACTGGTGGTCATCTTCGTGGGTATATAACAACCCGATCTGGGCATCAAGGTAATGCGAAAGGAAAGAAATTAGCTCCTCGCATAATTCCATTATCTTTTTTTCGCCGGATATCTTTATCCCAAGCTCATTCAGCCCTGTCTTCAGCCAGTCCTGGTAAGAAATCTCGATATGAGCCTCTCTCAGCCTGTTGGTCATTTCATACAGTGCGATCCCCAAAGTGTCGCTGTCGCTCCTTGGGATAATATTCGAAGAATAATCACCGCTGGCAATAGCCCTGGCCTGCTTCACGACATTTTTGAAACTCTCCACCATCTGGTTCATCGACTTGCCCAGGATATCCTCTTCACTGCGCACTCTGACCGATTTGCTGTAATCGCCAAGCGCCACCGCCTGGCTCACATCAGCCATCGACTTAAGCGAGATGACAAGACGGATAAACTCATCCTTCATCTCCCCAACCTCGTCTTTCGAAACTTTCACATCACGTATGATCAGCTGCCCGCTCCCAACCTGTTTGGCCCATTCCGAAAGTACCTTCAGGGGCTTGACAAACCTCCTTGTCACCAGGATTGAAAGGATGAAAACAACAAGCGTTGTTATGATAAGTGATATTTTTGCAAATGACGACAACTCCTGTGCAACAGCATGGGCTTCCCCCTGGTCAATCTCTTCCACCAAGGCCCAGTTTACACCCAGCTCTT
>JAPLDN010000014.1 GCA_026391755.1 Bacteroidota bacterium | reverse complement strand
CTGAAAGGATAGTCCCAGTAGGAGAATCAACCTGGATTATTAATATATGGGATGCGCCTCCCGGTGTTATGCTTTTGGGTATTCAGTCTGGAGAAAAGATAATCAGGAAAAAAATTATAAAAGAATAGGATACTACAACTTTCAAACAACCAAATTATGAGAACTATAACTTTATGCCTGCTCTCCTTGATGCTGACAGGGATTCTTTATGCCCAGGATATCAAAACAGTTGCCTCCGGTCTTGATAAAGCCAAGGAGGAAGCCCCTCCCGATACTGTGAAACATCATTGGAAATTCGGCGGGTTCGGATCCCTTACGATCAATCAGGCCGCTTATTCCAACTGGGCAGCAGGAGGTACAAATTCTATTGATGCTACCGGGATGCTTAACCTTAAACTTCGCTATTCCAAAAATAAACATTCATGGTCAAACCTTTTGGATGCTGCTTACGGCTTCCAGCTTCTCGGAAAAACAGAGAATGCCAGGTACAATAAAACGGATGATAAATTAGAGTATACAACTGCATATAGTTAGGAACTTTATAAAAATAAAAAAATGGTTCCTGACTTTGCTGGTGAATTTCCGTACTCAATTTTCCAACGGGTACAATTATCCCAATGACAGCGTCCCGATCTCGAAATTTATGGCTCCTGGCTATGTCGTTGTTGGTTTGGGTATTACATACCGCCCAGCAACATTCTTTACCTTGTACGTTTCACCCGCTTCCGGACGCTTCACTTTTGTACTGGACGACACCCTTTCCAACCAGGGTGCTTTCGGTGTCGAAAAAGGAAAAAAGATAAAAGGGGAATTTGGACCATATGTCAGGGCCGACCTGAATAAGGACCTGACAAAAAATATAAACCTCTCTTCATCACTTGAGCTATTTTCCAATTATCTTCACAAATTCGGGAACATCGATGTTAACTGGAATTTGCTGTTCAAATTAAAGGTTAACAAATGGCTGGCAACAATCATTAACTGCCAGGTGATTTATGATGACGATGTGCTAATCCAGACCAATCCTCCGGAACCCGCTAATGGTCTCCGTACTCAGTTCAAGGAAACAATCGGAGTTGGTATATCCTATAAATTCCATTAAGAGTATGGATCGGATTTGCTGATTGGAAAAATTAAATTAACTTTGGTTCCACGAAATCCATACAATTAACAGCACCATGGCCCAACATGATTTGTACGACGATCACAGCTTAACCCACGAAGAACTGAAATACAGGGAGCATACCGAAAGGGCAGCCCATTTTATTAAGATCGACCTGTTCCGTTCTGCCAGGGAAGAGTTTAAAGCTGCGTTGGAATATAAGCCGGGGGATGAGAAATGCCTTCTGGGAATCACCGGTATGAATGCCAATATTCAGAGGGATAAAAAGATTGTTCTCGTTGTTGCTCCAATCTTTTTGGCAATTATTGCCGCTGTAGCAATCTTTGCATGATTTTTATGGCCTGATCATTTCTTCGATCAGGTTCTGGAGTACTTCCTTTGTCACAGGTTTTGGCAAATATCCCGAAAATCCCAGCGAAATAAGCCTGTCCCGGTCACCAATGGAGGCATATCCTGTGAGCGCCACAATAGGGACATTTTTGTACTCGGGATGTTTTCGTATTTCCAGCATTGTTTGAATACCATCCAGGCCCGGACCAAGATTGATATCCATCAGTATGAGGTCGAAATGTTTCTGACGTGCACTCTCGATAGCTGCTTTTCCATCAAGTGCCGAGTATGCAGTACAAATATCCTGGATATAAAGAGTCAGAAGCTGAAGATTGACGAGGTTATCTTCTACAACCAGCACTGTTCCATTTTTCCTCAGATCTAAAGATTTTAAAGGAGGTTTTGACTCTATTTCGTCCAATTTCGCAGGTGGCTGCTCGAAATATGGTTCAGCCGAAGGCAGAATTACGATAAATTCGGAACCTACCCCAACCTTGCTCTTGAGTCTTATTTCACCATTAAGCAATGCGGCTATTTTTCTACTGATACTGAGTCCAAGACCAGAGCCTTCAAATTTCCTTCCATATCCCTCACTGACCTGCCTGAAGGTTTCAAAGATAAGATCGAAATTTTCCTCCGCAATGCCGATACCGGTATCTTTAACATAAATCGCGATACTTGTTTTTCCGCCTTCGTTGAGTTCGCTTGCTTCAATTGTAATACTGCCTTCTTCGGTATATTTAATGGCATTATCAATAAGGCACCTCAACATATGCTGCAAGAGATAATCATCTCCGAGGATCTGCATGAAAGCCGGCACGTTCATTTTTAAACTTAAGTTCTTTCTCTTGATCAGGGGTTCATAATTTGAAAGAATTTTAAGAATACTTTTTTTAATGCTCAGCGGAACGAACTTCCTGTTTACTTTATCTGACTCTAAATGTGAGAGGTCCATGATGGCATCCAGAGTATCCATCAGCCTGCGTCCCGAAATAAGAATATTCTCTGCCTTAGCCCTCGCATCAGGGTCCAACAGATCGTTTGTGAGAATTTCAGCGAAACCAAGTATTCCGTTCATGGGGGTACGGAGCTCATGATTCATATTCGCAAGCAGGGAGGATGTCAGCTTTGAGGAAACTTCAGCTTTTTGCTTCTGGACTACCAGTTCCTGCTGCATTTTCATGCGTTGAATTGACAATGCAATCTGTTCCGATACGAAAATCAGCACATCCACTTCATGTTCCCCATATCGTATCTTTGGATTATAGCTTTGTACTGCCAAAACTCCAATAACATCTTTATCAATTTTCAGAGGCACACCCAGCCAGTCAATAGCCAATGTACCTCTTGTTTCAATAATACCCCTGTCGATGAAATACTGTATATCTTCAGGCTTTGCCAATAAGTGCTTGCCTGTCCTGAGTACAATATCGGTCAGAGTATTTCCTCTTTTCCTTGGTGCAGGGGGGGGGTCTTTTTCATCGATAAAATAAGGAAAGCTTATTGTTTCTTCATCCTGTTCCACGAGAGCAATAAACAGGTTATGCGCATCCATGAGATCCCCGATCACAATATGAATATTGGCAAACAGATCATTTAGTCCTTTCGCGGAATGTGCGAGTTCAGAGATTCTGTAGACAGCTCCTTTGATTTTTTCTGACTGTATTACATCCGATATATCCTTGTTGATCGTGATGATACCCAATACATCTCCCTTTTCATCCTTTAGCTGGGAGGTTGATGACAGTATATAGGCTGTGCTGCCATCCCTGCGTTTATGCACCAGTTCACCCTTCCATGTCCCTTTTTGGGCAAGTTCCTGAAAAATACCTTCCCTGCCTGCACCCGGGAAATCAACCCTTAGGGAGCCGCCTGCGAACTTACCAACAACTTCTTCGGCTTTCCAACCATAAATCCTCTCAGCTCCCTTATTCCAGCTTTGAATAATCATGTCACGGTCAAATGTGATTATAGCATCATTAATCTCCTGCAGTAAGGCATTCATATACCTTATCTGCTCTTCATCCATATGCGATTTCTGCTGGAATTTGAAACGGGACCTGTATTGCTCAAGCTGCTGGCTTTTCCACATGAGTGCAGCTGAGATTGTAATGACCAGAACGAAGATTGCAATATATAAAATGAGGTTTACAGCACTTTTTTGCAAAGGCGCCGTAAGTTCACTTTTGTCAATTTTGCAAATGATCCACCAGTTTGTACTTTCAATATGACGAAGTTCGGCAAGCACAGAAACCCCCCGGTAGTCCCTGGAATCGGGCAACAAGAGGGACCCGCTCAGAGGCATGGACCGGCAGATTTCATCCGCCTCTGAAGGTGAAGTAAATGCAATAATCGTATCGGGATGAATTCTGCTACCCGATAAGTAAAAGGTGGACTTTGAGTCGTGATGTAAAAGGATGTTTTCGGCTGTAATCCGTTTCACAGGCCATGAGGCGAGAGCCGGGAACAGATTCCTGGAAGGATCAATGAAAAAGACGGCATAGCCAAG
>JAPLDN010000156.1 GCA_026391755.1 Bacteroidota bacterium | reverse complement strand
CCTGATCGAGACTTTGTTAATGGTTGCCTGCGGTCCTTCATGCATGCGGATTTCGAGGTCTATTGAGTCGTTCTCCACCTTTACTTCCACAGGTACAACGTCAAAGAACAGGTATCCATCATCCATATATAAAGAACGGATATCTGCGCCATTTGGATTATACGATAAGGCTGTCTCCAGCGCCTCCTGGTCATAAACGTCGCCTTTTTTAAGCTTAAGAAAGCGGTTAAGGACATCAGCGGTATACTTGGTATTACCAACCCAACTAACACTGTGAATATAGTATTTCGGGCCTTCCTCAACCCAAATATCAATATTGATACTGCTTTCATCGAATTTGGAGATGGAATCCCTGATGATCCTGGCATCACGATATCCCAGGGAATTATACTTTTTAAGGAAATTTTGCTTGTCTTCCTCGTAATCTTCCGGGATGAATTTTGATGATTTAAAGATCCTTAGCCTCACATTATCCGTCCCCTGCTTCTCCACATCGTTGGCGATCTCCGTGAAATCAAGGGTGGCAGCGTGAACCCCTGCGTCAACTATCATCTCACTTGCGCCGTTCATGGGGTTGAACACGCTTTTTTCCTTGGTCTTCTTCATCGAAGCCATCACCATTTCACGGCTGATCTGGGTATTCCCGTGGATATTGATTTGGTATATCTTGACCCTCTCCTCTTTGCTGATATTAATGATCAGGACCACATCATTGGCCGCCGAAGTGTCTTTCTTCTGCTGGATATTGATCTGGACGTTAAGAAAACCCTTGTCGGTATAATATTTCCTGATGATATTCTTGGTTTTAAGGATCATGTTATCGGTAACATATTCACCCTTGACAAGCCTTATCTTTTCACGGATCTCATCGGCATCGGACTTTTTTATTCCGGTGAACTGGAATTTTGAAAGCCTTGCCCTTTCCTTCATCCAGATGTCAAGAAAAATCTGGTTGTCGACAATCTTGATGGTTGAGATCCTGATATCCTCAAACAGTCCCTGGTCCCAGAGTTTCCTGATAGCCGAGGTAACCCTGTCGCTGGGGATCTTGATCTTTTCGCCGACGGTCAGTCCAGAAAGCATGATCAGGACATTCCCGTCAAGGTATTTCACTCCACTGACGGTGATCCCGCCGATGATATATTCTTTCGGGTTGGAGTAATCCACTCCGGTCTGCTGGCCGATAGTGATCTGAGCCCTGGAGACAGGCACGAGAAGAACGAGAAGCAGGAAGAGTATCAGATATCGTTTAGCCATCCTATCGCCTATGCATTTTTTGTTCAAGTTTATTGATCTGTTCACTGGTCAGTCCGAACCTTCTTTCCCTATGCTGATAATCAACGATTGCAGCATAAAAATCATCCTTCGAAAAATCGGGCCATAATACGGGTGTAAAGTACAATTCGGCATAGGCAATCTGCCACAGCAGAAAATTACTGATCCTGTATTCACCGCTGGTCCGGATAAGTAACTCGGGTTCGGGAATATTATGTGTAGTCAGGAAACGGTTAAAACATTCGGCATCAATCTTATCAACTGCAAGTTTCCCATCCTGAACTTCATGGATTATGGATTTAACGGCTTCGATAATCTCCCACCTGGAGCTGTAACTGAGTGCAAGTACAAGTTTAAGGCCGGTATTGCCTGAAGTCGCCTCGATGGATTTATTCAGCTCTTTCTGGCTCCCTGCAGGAAGGCTTTCCAGGTCCCCGATAGCTTCAAGGCGGATGTTATTCTTCATCAGGGTTTTCATCTCTTTATGCAGGGATTTTACAAGTATTCTCATCAAAGCATCAATCTCATACTTTGGCCGGCTCCAGTTTTCAGTCGAAAAAGCATACAGTGTGAGGTAGCCAATCCCGAGCTCGGCTGCAGCTTCAACCGTTTTCCTTACCGAGTCAACGCCCCTCTCATGGCCAAGAGTGCGGGCAAAACCCTGCTTCTTAGCCCAGCGCCCGTTCCCATCCATGATAATGGCTACATGCGCGGGCAGCTTTTTGACGTCAATCCTGTCTTTTAAACTCTTTTCGGCCATGGATCCCTTTAGTGTTCTAAATCCCTGCAGTGCTTTCGCCCCACCAGGTTAAATTTATAAGTCAGCGTTACTCCGCTGAACGAATACCAGTCATTGTTCCTCGAATTCCCTCTCTGCATACCCGGACTGTAACTCATGGTCGGGTCTGAAAGCACCTGGGAAGGATCATTCTTATTGATTGACGATCCTTCAAGGTAATAGGTCTTGCTGACGTCATCAATATAATCGGTAAATGTCTTATGCATCTCCCAAAATACTGCAAGGCCCAACCTCCGGGCGAGACTTATTTTAACTCCCAGCCCAAAAGGGATCCCGAAAGAATACTTTTTATATGGTGTACGGCCTTCATATCCTGCATTCTGCCCTTCGGTTCCTATGCTTTGCAGATCAACACCCCCGCTTTTCGGGTTAAACATAAAAAAAGAGAATCCTGCGTAAATATAGGGAGTTATCCAGTTCTTGCGGCTCCCGACATAAAAATCAAAGAAGTTAAATTCGGCAACAGCCGAGAAATCAGTTACCAGGTCTGTAAAAGACAGATCTCTTTCGGGCATGAATTTCGATTGAGACGAAGAACCGAGCAGCTTACCCTGGCTAACACTCAGCTTTACCGCCCAGCGGTCGTCAATGACATACCTGGCCAGAACGCCGTAGGCAATATTGTAATTCATGAAATGTTTCCCTGGATTCAGGTCACCAAGGTAATAACATCCTCCACCGTATAATCCCGCTTCCAGACTTTGAGCAGAAAGGCTGCTGCCATATAACCAGAATAAGCTTACAGCAAGAGCATGCACCAATACTTTCGGGTGAAGGGGCCTGCTTTTTTCAGTATGCATTCCGGTAAACATAAATCACTTGGTTTTTAACAATCTATTTAAACGTAAAAATCCAGATTTTATTGGATGGGCCTGGCCGGGGAAATTATCTAGTTCCGAACATCCAGTCCCCAGTTTAATTTATCCCTTAGTGTATTGAAAAAAGAGGCATCCCTGAGCCTCAGCAGGCTGATCCTGAAATCGGCCTTCCTGATCAGCAGCTCAAGCGGATTGTGAACCTCCTGTATGCGCGAATCCATGCTCACAAAAAAAGAAGTGTTTTCACCTCCTACAAGGATCCGGATCTCAACGTCATCCCTCAGGACAACCGGTCTTACGGTGAGGTTATGGCTTGCAATGGGAGTGATGACAAACGATCCGGCATCGGGTGCTATGATGGGGCCTGTACAACTCAATGAATATGCCGTGGAACCTGTGGGGGTCGAAACGATAAGACCATCCGCCCAATAGGAATTCAAAAAATCACCGTTGACCCAGGTCTGTATCGTCAGCATCGACATAGGTTTTGCCTTGTATACCGTGATTTCATTCAGGGCAAAGTTCACCGGCCGGAATAAGCCGTTAGATGTTTCAAGTTTTAGAAGGGTTCGCTGATCGAGTTTGTAATCGGAAACCAGGATAGCATCCAGTGCAGGAATGATCTGTTCCGTTGAAATACTCGACAGAAAACCCAGCCGCCCCAGGTTAATGCCCGTAATCAGTATACCCGAATTCCCAACCATGGTAACTGCATCCAGCATTGTCCCGTCGCCTCCAATGGAAAATAATATATCGGCATGGCCCTGGATCCCGGACTGGTTGTTAAAAAGGACAGGTTCAGAGTTGAATTTCAATTTTTCTCCCACTGACCTGAAAAAAGGCTCATAAAAATACAAGGGGCCTCCGGCAGGCTCAAGCTTATCAACCAGGGTCTGTAAAAGCGGCAAAACCGCCTCGGCCAGATGTTTCCCGTAAACGGCAAATTTCATCAGAAAGGCTTAATTTGAAACAGTTTGCAAAGATACTGTAAAAAGGGATATAAAAAACCCTAAATAGGAGCAATGAAATGAATGTAGATTCCGGGTTTGCCCATAAGGTTCATTGATCCTTCAAGACTGATCACCACGTCATAATAGGTCGTAAAATCAAGGCCCAGACCGTAGCCCATCATTAATGTATTCTGAAGCGAATTAAAAGGGATGTACACTTCGTCAAGGCCATACGCCTTCTGCCGGTATGCATAAACATACCCCATGTCGACAAACACATTTGCATAAAGCGCCAGCGGGATGGTGTTGAACTTTGTTGTTTTTATAAAGTTGATCTTCTCGATTCTCTCGGGCAGGATGGCGAATTTAACGTTGTTTTTAAACAACAAATAATGCTGCCCGTCAACAACATAATATTCATACCCCCTTACATATTCACGGCTGTAACCCAAGCCTTGCTGAAGATAATAGGGTTGCTGGGATTCCAAACTCAGCTTGCCCAGCATGGATAAGGCATAATACCAGCGATCTCCCATTTGAAAATACTTCCGGAACAATGACTTTATAAAAGTATTATGGGTGAACCCGAATGGCATGGAATGGTTGAATTCAAGGTCGAAATACCATCCGTGCAGAGGATAAAACTGCACATCCCGATGATCATTCTTATACTGGTACCAAAGGTTCGCAAAATCCTGGTTGTTTTCGTAGGTCATCGAAAAACCGGGTACGTGCAGTACGGTGTCCTGGAAATAATAGTGACTGTATGCCAGCCTGAAGGTATGCACCACATATATATTTGGCCTTAACAAGAGATCCCCGAAAGCATATGTGAGCTGTTTCGGATATGCATCTGAACTATTGAAATAATTTGGCTGGTTGTTGACAGTATTTACCGCAACCTGGTGATTGAGATCCATATCGGCCCCGAAGCTCACCCCCATTGTCTGCTTTTTGTTTACGTAAGGAATTTTGTAGGTAAACCCGTATTTCTGGTTAAACCCGAAATGGGTGATGATCTTCAGGGTCTCATTCCTGCCCCTCACATTGTAAAACGTGAAATCGATTCCGTAAGTAAGCTTGCTCCAGTCCCAGGTCCGAAGCCATGCATTGAGATCCTGGTCGGAAAGCCGAATATAGGGTATTGGCCAAACATACCATCTCTCGATGACTTCAATGTGCAGGTTCATCCGGTTTGACAACCGGTCAAGTGTCGTGTCAAGTGTCACAAAATTGAACAGGCGGGTATTAAAGATGTTCTCTTTGGCATGACTCAATATCACAGGCAGCAAGGCGGTTTTCAAGGTATCGCCTTCCTGGAATTTCAATTCCCGGAGGATAATGTTCGGGTGAGTGATGCGGTTTCCCGAAATGCTGACACTTCCGGCAATTACATAGGAATCCTGTGCACCTACATTCAGGACAAAGCCAAGGAAAACCAGGACCAATGCCGGTTTCAGCAAGCCATTCACTGCTGCTGCCCGACTCATCATACCTCAGATGTTTAAATAATTCATCAGGGAATCGAAGCGGTCCTG
>JAPLDN010000406.1 GCA_026391755.1 Bacteroidota bacterium | reverse complement strand
TTGTTTTCACCCTTGGCAACTTTATAAGGTACCCGCTTTATCTCAACCTGGACCTGGTCATAGGTTTCACCCATAAAACGTTTTATAGAAGAAACTGTATTTGTGGGGTTTGTGATTGCCTGACGTTTTGCAGGATCCCCGACTTTTCTTTCACCGTTATCGGTAAATGCAACAATCGAAGGGGTTGTTCTTCTTCCTTCGCTGTTTGCAATAACGACAGGCTCATTGCCTTCCATCACTGCAACGCAGGAATTTGTAGTTCCTAAATCAATTCCAATTATTTTTCCCATAGTAATTATCTCCTTTCTAAGTATATTTTGAGAAGTACCTCTCAAATGTCAATCATTGTGCCAAAAGAAAAATCCCTGACAAAAAATGACAAAAAGACAGAAAATGTAAAAGGAGAATTAAAAACCCAGGTCTTTGGTATACTGGTTGGTTTTTATCTCGTTTAGAGTAAATGTGCTGAATTGTAGAGTGTCGACTGATTTCACAACCCGGGCTGTAAACAGGCCGATACCGTTGATGATATCGGTGAAAGCAGGTCTCTCCTGTATTATAGTATTAGAAGGTGCCGTAACATCCATATAGGTACTCAGGTCTTCCGATCCAACCGTGAACACGTAATCGCAATTCCTGAGAGCCCGTGTTACGGTGGGGTCGACAGGGATATGAGCCCCCATAAAAATATAGAACGCATCCCCGTTGATAAAATAGTCCATAGTTTGCCCGCCTTTCTCATTAAGCGACTTAATATCAGTGAGTGCAAGCCAGTCAAGACTTTTAATGACGGTCGAATTAGGAACTCCTATCGTAGCTTCGGCATACCGTATCCTGAGATTTACCTGGTAACGTTTCCCCGATTTGGCCGACATCCACTTTACCTCCGAGCTTTTACCCGACTGGAATGTTGCCCGTGTGAAAATAGACGGTTTTTCTATATCGAAATCACTGACCAGGGTTGCCGAGCCTTCAATAACTTTGTTTGTGACGCTGTCCTTAATAATAAGATGATATGTCAGGTCAGGGGAAAGGTTTGCAGTAGTGGAAAATACGTGCTGCACAGGGAAATAGAATACGCCGCTGTCCTTGTTTTGGATCACCGTATCATGCATAGTAAGAATACGCAGGAGGGTTGATCCGTTCAATTCTTCCATCGTCACCTTTAACGGATGCGAATATTCGCTGGAATCGGGGATCTGGGCAAATTGCAAGGCATCCCCGGGGCCAAGGAACGCTTTCGTGACCTTGACATAATGAACAGGTTCCGTCTGGTCAAGAAGTCCGTATACAATGGTAACATCTTTCCAGTCGGCATTCACAACGAGGGTCTTTTTGCAGGAACCCGGCAGGAGCATTGCGCAGGCAAGAATCAGCAGAGAACAGTATCTTTTCATGAATTGGCAGGATGACATTGGTTTTGCAAATATAATTATAATGTGGGAATTATCTGAAATAAACGATTCAGTCGGAAACATATTTTATTGTAATACCTTTGCATACAAATTCTGAGCTTATGTCGGCTTCGTATTCCTTTCGCAATGTCACTAAAGTGACAACCCATGTCTTACAGGAGATGAAATCCAAGGGAGAGAAAATTGCCATGCTCACAGCATATGATTTTTCTTTTGCCAAGATCCTGGAAAGCACCGGTATTGATATTATCCTGGTCGGGGATTCCGCCTCGAATGTGATGGCCGGTTACACTTCAACTCTTCCGATCACACTCAACGAGATGATATACCATGCCTCGTCGGTAGTAAGGGCCGTAAAACGCGCCCTGGTTGTTGTTGACCTGCCGTTTGGCACCTATCAGGGTAATTCCAAGGAAGCACTCAATTCGGCCATCAGGATCATGAAGGAAAGCGGTGCCGATGCTGTGAAAATGGAAGGTGGCAAGGAGATCATTGAATCGGTCGACAGGATACTTTCGGCAGGGATACCGGTAATGGGACACCTGGGCCTTACCCCTCAATCGATACATAAGTTCGGCACCTATGTAGTGCGGGCCACCAATGAGTCGGAGGCCGCCAAGCTTGTCGAAGACGCCCATTTGCTTGAAAAAGCAGGCTGTTTCGCCATAGTGCTTGAGAAGATCCCCGCAAAACTCGGCGGGCAGGTTGCCAGGGAATTAAAGATCCCGCTGATCGGGATCGGGGCAGGTGCAGAAGTTGACGGACAGGTTCTTGTGCTTCATGATATGCTTGGGATTACCATGGAATTCTCCCCCAGGTTCCTCAGGCGGTATCACAATCTTTCGGAAGAAATAAAAGGAGCAGTGGATTCATACATCAACGATATAAAATCGCTCAATTTCCCGAATGAACGTGAGCAGTATTGAAAGCCGTATTTTGTATGCCGACAATCACCTCCTGGTTGTCAATAAACTTCCTTCCGAGATAGTGCAGGGGGATAAAACGGGTGACAAGCCACTCAGTGAGACCATCAAGGCTTATATCAAGGTTAAATACAACAAACCAGGCGATGTAT
>JAPLDN010000100.1 GCA_026391755.1 Bacteroidota bacterium | reverse complement strand
GCTAATTTTTCGGCATCGGTAATGTACCTGCTGTCTTTAACAAACCTGCGGAATTCGCCTATGGTCACCTCATATTTACCTATAGAATAATTATCTACAAACACTTCATGCATAGGCTTTTCGTCACTGCTACCGGTGTTTGATCCCATACTAAATGTTCCCCCCTCAATGAAAACCATTTCGGGTTGATTTGAAGACTTCTGCTGGGCATTGGCAAATGGCTGATAAAGGGCCATCATGACTGAAGCAAGTAATAAAAATTTCCTGTACATACGTTTGTTTTTAATCTGATGCTAATTTAATGGAATATCCATTTTATACCTGATGCAGGATGCAGGATGCAGGATGTGGGATATTACCATAGTCTTACATACTTATTCGGGTTGTATTCGTGCATTAACGCGTAGATCGTCTCAAATACGTTCTCTGCATTTGGGTTTGAAAAATAGTCGCCGTCGTTGCTGTATGCCGGACGGTGATCTTTCGAGGTGAGTGTTCTTGGTTCAATATCAAGGTACCTGTACCCTTTCTGATCCTCCAGCACCTTTTGCATCATATAGGCTGTTGCGCCTCCAGGGACGTCCTCATCGAAGAACACAATCTTGTTGGTCTTCTTCAGGGACTGGACAATAGTTCCCTGAATGTCAAATGGTACCAGTGACTGTACGTCGATGAGTTCAACCGAAATATTGAAATCCTTAAGCTGGGTAACAGCTTCCTGGGCAATTTTCACGCATGATCCGTAAGTTACGAGAGTGATGTCGCTTCCTTCATTGAGTATTTCGGGTACGCCAAGGGGGATGCGAAACCTGCCTATATTAGCAGGCATCCTTTCTTTAAGGCGGTAACCGTTCAGGGGTTCTATGATAAGAGCCGGATCATCCGAGGCGATCATGGTATTATAGAAACCTGCAGCCTGTGTCATATTCCTGGGCACAAGCACATGAACTCCGCGTATGGAGTTGATCACCATGCTAAGAGGGGATCCTGAATGCCATATCCCGACCAGCCTGTGGCCACGGGTGGAAATGATCATAGGTACTTTCTGACCGCCTTTGGTACGGTAACGGGTAGTAGCGATATCGTCGCTCAGTACCTGCAAGCCATAAAGAAGGTAATCAAAATACTGTATTTCTGTGACTGGCCTTAACCCACGTAAAGCAAGTCCCAGGCCCTGTCCGAGTATTGTAAGTTCGCGTATGCCTGTGTCAAACACCCTGTTCTCGCCGTATTTTGCCTGCAGGCCTTCCAGGGTTTGGTTTACACCTCCTATCTTACCCACATCTTCCCCGAAGTACATCATGAGCGGGTTATTTTTCAACAGATAATCATTGTTGGCGACAAGGACTTCGCGACCTGTTACTACGGGGGAATCTTCATTAAATACAGGAGGAATACTTTCCACTTTCAGCGCAGCCTGTGCCGACTCACTGTATAGATGGGAACTATACCGGTCAAAATTCAATCTCTTCTGCTCATCCATCCATTGTTCGAGGTCGGCTTTCATGGGCTTTTTCATGCTGCAAGTCGTACATACATCCCGCAGAATCTTCTTTGCAGAGGATATGACGTCCTTTCGGATAGGCTCGGCAACCATTTGCAGGTCGGCGACGATCTTATCGATACGGTCCTGCTTTTTGCATGGGCAATGGCTCGTTTCTACAACGGAAATCAGATGTTCCCTTTCGGCTTTGATAGGCGCCTGGTATGCTTTCCAGGCATTATCCCGGGCCAACCTGGCTGCTTTAACAGCCTCAGCTTCTATCGTATCGAGTTCCGCGGAAGTGGCAATAGCGGCTTCAATAGCCCATTCACGCATCTTTAAAATGCAATCAAATTCCTTCTCCCAGGCGAGGCGGTCGGCCGACTTATACCTTTCATGCGAACCTGATGTGGAATGCCCCTGAGGCTGGGTAAGCTCTGTAACATGAAATACCACGGGTACGTGATCTTTCCGGCAAATTGCAATCCCTTCCTCAAACATATCGAGCAAAGCCGGGTAATCCCATCCTTTGCAGGTATACAGCAATATGCCTCCGGGTTTGTCCTGGTCCTTTACAAAGCCTTTAAGCACCTCGGAAATACTTTCCTTGGTAGTCTGATATTTTTTAGGAACGCTTATCCCGTATCCGTCGTCCCATACTGCAAGCGCCATTGGAACCTGCTGTACCCCCGCAGCATTGATTGTTTCCCAGAAATGGCCCTCCGACGTGGAAGCATCGCCAATCATCCCGAAGGCAACTTCATTGCCGTTCACTGTGAATTTCTTCCCGGCCTCCTGCATTTCTTTGCTGTTCCTGAATGTTTTTGAAGCCAAAGCAAGCCCAAGCAAACGAGGCATCTGGGCAGCAGTGGGAGAAATGTCACCCGAAGAATTTTTTTGTTTTGTAAGGTCTTTCCATTCACCTTTTTCATCCAGGCTGCGTGTTGCAAAATGATTGTTCATAAGCCTGCCTGCATTATCGGGATTCCTGGTAAGGTCCGTATCTCCATAAATATGTGCAAAGAATCGTTCCTTGTCTGATAAGCCTGCAGCCATCATGAAAGTTTGTTCACGATAGTATCCTGCCCTCCAGTCGCCGGGCCTGAAAAACCTGGCCATGGCAATCTGCGGGACTTCTTTCCCGTCGCCGAAGATCCCGAAATTCGCTCTTCCGCCAAGCGCTTCACGACGCCCGAGCAGGCTGATCTGCCTCGATTCGCAAGCCAGCCTGTAATCGGCCAGAACCTCTTCTTTGATGAATTGTCTTTTCTTAGTCATGTCTGATTAATGTTTGATCTTCATCGCTCGCATCCTCACATCGCTGCCGGAGTGTCCGCGTCGCTTATTCCTGTTTTCACAATATCTCTTTAATAGTTAAAATTCGCTCCTTGAACCCAAGGCAGCTTATGTGAGATGCTTCGCTTCAATAAAATATCATCATCAGTTAATAATTCTCCCCCAACACCTCGAAATACGCCTGGGGGTGCTGACATGCCGGACAGTTCTGAAGGGCTTTAACCCCAAAATGAATGTACCCGCATTTCCTGCATACCCAGTAAACCTTTTCTTCTTTTTCAAAAACCCTGTTCTTTTCCATGTTGTTCAGGAGTTTCCTGTAACGCTTTTCATGGTGTTCCTCTACCTGGGCGATAAGTTTATACGCAGAAGCAACTTTTGGAAAACCTTCTTCAGCTGCAATCTTTGCAAATTCAGGGTAGAGTTCGGTCCATTCCTCTTTTTCACCATCGGCAGCAG
>JAPLDN010000204.1 GCA_026391755.1 Bacteroidota bacterium | reverse complement strand
AATTAAGGGCACTGCCGGCTTTGAACCATTTAATCTGGAGGTCGCTGTATGTATGGTTTAGGAGTATTTCCTCTGTACTACCTCCATTATGATGAATTTTCAGCTTCAGTGGTTTGCCGGGTAAAAAAGTCTCCAGACCAAGGATGTCAAACGTGTCGTCTTCAAGGATATTGTCATAGTCGCCCGGGTTGGCAAAAGTGAGGGCAAGCATCCCTTGTTTTTTCAGGTTGGTTTCATGGATCCTGGCAAAAGACCTTACAAGAACGACCCTTACGCCAAGGTACCTTGGTTCCATGGCTGCATGTTCCCGTGAAGATCCTTCCCCGTAATTTTCATCGCCTATAACCAGGGACGGGATGGCATTGGCCTTATAAAACCGGGCAGTTTTTGAAACTTCGGCGTATTCGCCGGTGATCCCGTTCTTAACTGAATTGGTTTTACCGTTGAACGTATTGACCGCCCCCATCAGGAGATTATCGGAGATCTTGTCGAGATGTCCGCGGTATTTCAACCAGGGACCGGCCATTGAAATATGGTCGGTGGTGCACTTGCCCTTTGCCTTGATAAGCAGGCGCATGCTTTTAATATCCTTTCCATCCCATGCATCGAAAGGCTCGAGGAGCTGGAGCCTGCCGGAGCCTGGATCCACTTTAACTGCTATACCGGCACTATCGTCAGGGGGAGCCAGAAAACCCGGATTCTTAACATCGAAACCCGTTGGTGGCAACTCGTAACCATGAGGCTCGTCGAGCATAACCGCTACGCCATCCGCATTGATAATAGTATCTTTTACAGGATTGAATGAAAGCCGACCGGCAAGTGCCATGGCCGTCACCATTTCGGGGGATGCCACGAAAGCATGCGTGCCTGCATTGCCGTCGTTACGTTTGGCGAAATTCCTGTTAAAGGAAGTAACGATTGAATTTTTCCTGTCGGGATCATCCATCTTTCTCGACCACTGGCCGATACAGGGACCGCAGGCATTGGCCATGATGACCCCTCCGATTTCGTCAAAGGCCTCAAGGATGCCGTCCCTTTCGGCAGTATACCTGATCTGCTCAGAACCCGGGGTGATGATAAACCCTGATTTCACGTTCAGTTTTTTGGCTTTGGCCTGGCGGGCAATGAAAGCAGCCCTGGAAAGGTCTTCGTAGGAAGAGTTGGTGCATGAACCTATAAGCCCTACTTCAAGTGTGTCGGGATAATTGTTCTCTTTGAGAAACCCTGCCAGGGCCGAGACCGGGTTAGCCATGTCGGGAGTTGTTATAACCTGGTCGTAATATTTTGAGGGATCAGCTGCCACTTCGGGATCTGCCCTGAGACAGGGTGCATACTGGTCGGCTTTGTCTGCAACGACTTTGCGCCCTGTAGATTCAAGGTAACGCTTCATACTGGCATCGTATGGAAAAACCGAGCAGGTTGCGCCAACCTCTGCGCCCATATTGCAGATCGTACCTTTTCCCGTGCAGGAAAGTGATTCGGCCCCTTCGCCGAAATACTCGATAATGAATCCTGTACCTCCCTTTACCGTAAGAATGCCCGAGAGCAACAGGATGACATCTTTGGCCGATACCCATCCACTGAGTTTGCCCGTAAGCTCGACACCCATGATCTTCGGCATTTTAAGCTCGAGAGGAATTCCCGACATCACATCAACTGCATCGGCGCCTCCGACTCCAATTGCAAGCATCCCCAGCCCTCCTGCATTCGGGGTATGTGAATCGGTGCCTATCATCATCTGTCCGGGAAAAGCATAATTTTCAAACACTACCTGGTGAATGATCCCTGCTCCGGGTTTCCAGAAACCTATGCCGTATTTTGCCGAAACCGATTGCAGGAAATTGTAAACTTCAGCATTCTGCGAAAGCGCTGCTGAAAGGTCGGGACTAACACCTTCTTTTGCAAGAATAAGATGGTCGCAGTGCACAGTCGCCGGGACTGCCGAAGAAGCCCTTCCGGCAGTCATGAACTGAAGCAGGGCCATTTGTGCAGTAGCGTCCTGCATTGCCACCCTGTCGATCTGGAAATTCACATATTCCTCTCCCCTTTGATAGGGTTTTTCAGGAACCACATCAAACAAATGCCCGTATAAAATCTTCTCGGTAAGGGTTAAAGGCCGGTTAAATATCTTCCTGGCTTTCTCTGCAGAAACACTGATTTTCTTATAGATAGCCTCTATATTTTCCAATTTGAGCAACATGGCAAAAAATATCTTTTATTCGAATTCAAAATTAACAATTTGAATCGATAAATTTGCATGTTTCCTTTAATCATTCTGATTTAAATTTGAAATAATGCTGGCTGAAGTACTTGATTCCTGGAAGAATGCGAAAGACAAGCAAAGGCCGGCTTTGGCATTGAAAGTTCTGGCTGAAGCAGAAGCATCTGTCTCAAAATGGGATCGGACAAAAGAAAAACGCAGGCCAGGGTTAGATCTATCCGGGGCGAAACCCGGGACTGGTTCACCTGCCAGGGAATCCTGGATGGAATTCCTTGATGTGACAGGCAGGTCAGCCTTTCTTCGCGACCTTGATTCAGCGCAAAGAAACCGTTGGGCGGAAATTGTGTTCAGTATCCTGCAAATGACCCGGTATTCGCTGGATGATTTATTAGCCCAAAGGGTAAACGAACACCCGCGGCAGGTCCTTTTCAGGGACATGTCGGTTTCGCCCACGGTGGATTGGACTTATGAGCAGATTTACCGGCATCTGAGGGACATTTTGGCGCTGAGATATTAGCTCCTTTATTTGATAAACTTTCGGTCAATATTGCAGTTGCCGATACCCCGCAGAGAGTTTCCGTCCTCGAAAAAGTCCGCGAAATAACTGCTTGGCCTTTCCTTATCTATACCATGAGCCCTGGCTCGAAGAAAGCCTCTGAAAACAAATACCTGCAGGAGGAATGTAAAAAGATCTCCCGTTCGGAGATTGAGAACCTGATTTCGGCCAGGCCTCTTAAACCAACCGATACGGTTGCAACGACTATGTTTACCTCGGGAAGCACCGGCTTGCCCAAGGGAGTTTCCTTCTCAATTTATAATATTGTATCCAAGCGCTTTGCACGGGCTGCAGCCCTTCCTGAAGTCGGGGATGAGACTTTCCTTTGCTATCTCCCGCTTTTCCATACATTCGGACGTTATCTCGAGATGTGCGGCGCGATATACTGGCACGGCACTTATGTTTTTGCCGGGAACAATTCAGCGGAAACCCTTTTCTCTTTATTTCCGAAGGTCAACCCCAGCGGATTTATCAGTATACCACTCCGCTGGCAGGAACTATTCGAGAAATGCCAGGAAATGATCAGCGGCATTGAGAGTGCCCAACTAAGAACCAGGGCCATAGAGGATGTGATCGGCAACCGGTTGAAATGGGGGCTTAGCGCTGCAGGTTACCTTGACCCGCAGGTATTCCGTTTCTTCAACGAAAACGGCGTAGCCCTGTGCAGCGGTTTTGGAATGACAGAAGCAACCGGTGGTATCACAATGACCCCCCCATTCCGTTACCAGGATTTTAAAGTTGGCATACCTCTCCCCGGAGTTTCTACCAGGCTCAATGAGAACCGTGAACTCGAGATCAGCGGCCATTATATTGCCCGTTACCTTGAAGATGCACCCCCTGGAGGTACGATCCACTACCCTGGTTCCGAAAAAAATGACTGCTGGCTGAAAACAGGTGATGTTTTCATAATTAATGAGGACGGATATCATGAGATCGTTGACAGGGTTAAGGATATTTATAAAAACAACCGGGGTCAGACTGTAGCGCCCCAGGTCATTGAAAAGAAATTTTATAATGTACCCGGCATAAAAAGCACATTTGTGGTCGGGGACAACAGGCCATATAATGTTCTTCTTATCGTACCCGACCAGTCTGATTCCCTCTTCGCCTCGTGTAAGGGCGATAACCTCAGGGAGTATTTCCACCAGATAGTCATGTCGGCGAACAAGGATGTTGCACCTTATGAAAGGGTAGTGAATTTCGCCCTCCTCGACAGGGACTTCAGCGCCGAAAAAGGAGAATTAACCCCAAAGGGTTCCTTCAACAGGAAAGCCATAGAAAACGGCTTTTTGAAACTCATAGATTCACTCTACCAGAGCAACGTCGTTCAGATTCAGAGTGGAGGTATCTCCTGTTCCGTCCCAAAGTGGTTTTACCGGGACCTGGGCATATTGGAAACTGATATTGTTTTCGGCAAAGACCAGCTTGAGAATAAAAGAACGAAGCAGGTTCTAAAGGTCAGGAAACGCAAGACGGGAGGCTACATTATTGGTGACCTTGTTTATACTCTGATTGGTGACACTATTGATCTCGGGCTGTTTACCCGTTCCCCAAAACTCTGGACCGGGAACCCTTCCCTGATCTCCTTCTGTCCTGTTAAGGAGGGATGGGACGTCCCTGTAAAAGGAATAGCCGAAGGCATTTATCTCGCAAAGCCTGGATTAATCCGAGACTATGAATGCAAGGCTCCCCGGAATATCCGCGACCAGATCCTGGCCAATGTCAACCTGTTGCTGTGCCAGGCCTTGTATGGGACAGAGTCTTCTTCAATAACCGCAATAGGGAAGATTGGGGATATCTTTAGCGACTCGGAACCAAGGCTTGCCGAAGTAATGAGGTTAAGGCTTGAAGCCCTGGCTTTTCATCCCTCGGAAGAGATCCGGTGTCTGGCTTATCGCACTATCCTGATCCATGCTCCACAGCCTGAAACGATTTCCAACCTGCCCATGTTCCTCGAATCGGGTCTTTCTTTTCTGAATGAGCAATCGATCCGTGCCATCGCTTCATCCAAAATCGGGAAACACCGTCTTGATGCGCTCAAACAAAGGCTTTATTTCTACCGTACCCATTTCACCTGGCCTGCTCCGGTGAAAATGCGGAAACAATTCGAAAATGTTCTCAGGATGCTTTACAACTTTGCCTTACAGCATCTTGATTTCTATGTACCGGTGAGGGCCGAATTATCGAGATGGATACTTCACCGCCAGGATCCCTTCCTGTCAAAAAAAGCCGAGGATTATTTTTACCGTCTGGCCCAGGTCTTTGAAAACCACATTGAAGGAAGAGGCCCGAAATATCCTGCTTCAACGTGGAAATCGAAACTCATCTTTGAACACGGCATCCAGGAAACTGATAAAGAAAGGATGATAAAAATTTTCAGGACTACAAAGTTCCTGGAGGAAAGCATCATCCTGACTTTTAATGAATGGGATTTTGATCTGAAGGACGTGCCGCCGGGAGGCATATGGGTATTGAGGCTACTGGCTTACAAGGAGTTCAAACATTACAGGCTTAGTGTAAATACGAAGGCAGGAAAACATTTTGATCTGCATTTCGTGATCAGCAACAACCCTGAATTCAGGCCAAACCCTGATACATTCTATTGGCAGGCTTCACTTGCGGGCTTTCCTTATGGTGCTGCTGTTGCATCCCTGCTTGGAAGCAGCAGGCCCAGCCTGGGCCTTCTCAGCACACAATATATCGGAGGGCTTACCGCATGGGATAAAATCAGGGAGTTTGCCGAAATCCACCGTTCTTCAGGTTACGTCAAACCGAATGCATGGAAAAAAGTATTCATCCGTTCCCTGGCCACAGTGTTTAAAGCCTGGCACCATAGTGGCTACCAGATCGTTCCCGGGGCGATTACGCCCACCAATATTTCCATACCGGAAATGGATTTTCGCGAATCGGCCGTTATACTGACCCTTACAGGCTGGTCGGAATACAAAAGCCCGCTTTCCCTGGTTGTCCCTATGGTCCAGGACTATTACTGCAAAACCACGGCTTTGTACCCCTGGGTTAAAAAGCAGATCGAGATCAACTGGATCTTTGACGCCTGCATTGAAGCCCTGGGCAAGAAAGAAGCAATTGAATTCCTGGGTAAGCTCAGCATTGAATTAAAAAAACATAACGTTCTTACTCATGATCAGACCAGCCTGAAGGATCATCTGAATAAATACCTGACCGAAAATATTAAACGCTTCCACCTGCCCCTGTCCTTATACTCGGCTATAGACCAGTATATTGACTGGTACCGTATAAATCCTCTGACAACTCCAACAGCCAAGGAACAAACCATCACAGAGCTTATGGAACTGTTCAGGCTGGATTCATGGCCCGATCTGATAAGGTATTGTTTTTACAGGTCTACATATTTTATGGATTCCGGAGAAGGCGTTAAAGTCTCGTTTGACAAACTTCTTGAGAAAATGCAGGAAGAGCAGGAAACTTTGCCTATCCAGCTGATCGAACTGTCGGACCTGCAATCATCCTTATCGGCGGAAGAAGATAAAAATATCTTCAGCCATATGGTATTTCCAAGACTGCAAACCGACCAGCATATTGACCTGCTGAAAATAGGTGAACGTTCGAAAGAACATGTTTTGGTTCGTTTCGACATTCACGACCGCGAAGGGAAACATTACATCCAATATGAGCCGGGTGAACCGCGGGAGATCGGGCAATTATACCAGATGTTCTTCCGGGAAAATTATCCAAAAGAGATCAGCAAAAAAGATCACCAGCATGTTGTCGCCGATGTTAACGGGAAGATCATTGGCGGGCTTACCTGGCATTACCTTGATGAGACGACAGCCCTGTTTGACGGAATCGTTGTAACTTCGTCACTACAGGGAAAAGGGATAGCTTCGGCCATGATTACCAATTTCTTTGTCAGCATGTCGGCATACGGGATCAAAGTTATCAAGGCCCATTTCCTTTTCGGCAATTATTATATGAAACATTTCTTTGAGGTTGACCGGAAGTGGGGAGCCCTTGTCAAGGTAATTAATGACTGAATATTTACATTTTAATCTTTATATAACATGGGAGAAAAGATAACGTTGTCGGACGGCAGGCTTGTAGTTCCTGAAAATCCGGTAATTCCTTTTATTGAAGGCGATGGCACCGGTCCTGATATATGGAAGGCAAGTGTGAAAGTTTTCGATGCAGCTGTCGAAAATATGCTGGAAAAAGAAAAATACAATGGAAAGAAGTCCTTGCAGGGGAAAAAGCATTCAAGCAAACGGGGGAATGGTTACCCCAGGCTACCCTGGATGAGATCAGGGAGTATATTGTTGCTATCAAAGGGCCGCTTACAACTCCTGTTGGTGGGGGGATCCGCTCGCTCAATGTTGCCTTAAGGCAGATCCTTGATCTTTATGTCTGTCTCAGGCCTGTGCGGTATTTTAAAGGAGTGCCTTCTCCTGTTAAGAAGCCCGAACTTACCGAGATGGTTATCTTCCGCGAGAATTCTGAGGACATTTATGCGGGGATTGAATGGTTGGCAGGAACTGCGGAAGTAAAGAAAGTTCTGGACTTCCTGACAGGGGAAATGGGTGTAAAAAAGATACGGTTTCCCGAAAGCTCATCCATTGGGATCAAACCTGTTTCAAAAGATGGAACTGAGCGCCTTATACGAGCTGCAATCGAATATGCCATTGAAAAGAAACTTCCTTCCGTCACTATTGTCCATAAAGGAAATATTATGAAATTCACCGAAGGGATGTTTAAAACCTGGGGATATGCCCTTGCCGAGAAAGAATTCGGCGATAAGGTCTTTACCTGGGCCCGGTATGATAAGATAAAGGAAATGGATGGCGAAAAGGCTGCAGAAGAAGCCCAGAAAAAGGCTGTTGCTGAAGGCCGTATCATTATCAAGGATGTCATTGCCGATGCGTTTCTTCAGCAAATACTGACCCGCCCGGCAGACTATTCGGTTATTGCAACACTTAACCTTAACGGCGATTATATTTCAGATGCTCTCGCAGCCATTGTAGGCGGGATTGGTATTGCCCCCGGTGCAAATATAAATTATGAGACCGGTCATGCAGTATTTGAAGCCACTCACGGTACTGCTCCCAAATATGCTAATAAAGACCAGGTGAACCCGGGCTCGGTGATCCTTTCAGGTGTAATGATGCTGGAATATATGGGCTGGAACGAGGCTGCATATCTTATTGTTAAGGGACTCGAAGGGGCGATTGCGAAGAAGAGGGTGACCTACGATTTTGAGCGCCAGATGGAAGGGGCTACCAAGCTTAAATGCTCTGAATTCGGTTCAGAGATCATTGCAAACATGTAAAAAAAGAAGCCGGGCATCAACCCGGCTTCTTTTTTTAATTCCGAATTATCTGTTAGTAAAAACTTGGGCATTCCATTGGTCCGCCGTATCTCTTGGAACCCCCTGCGCTACCGGGAAGTGAACTGCTATTGCCACCGCCACCGAATATCGACAGCTTGTCAAACTCGAGGATCAGGCTGATTTCATGAGCACCTCCTGTTCCCTGTAATGCACCGCTAATCTGTATATCGTAGGAGTAAATGAATTTCATACTCATATTCTCATAGAAATTGTATTTATACCCGGCGAGTATTGCACAGGAACTGTTGACCACACCAGTGAGAGTGCTCTTATACCAGCAGCCAAGGTATATATTATACTTTAGCAGGTTGAGGCCGACTTCCAGTGAATTCAGGTTAGCCTGGTTCATGTATAAACCTCCGATATTGACCTTGAGAGGTTCCGAGGAACTGGCATACATTGCATTAGAACTTCCTCCCGGACCGGTTGAAATTACAAGGTCGAAGTGTCCAACCCATTTCCTTGGATACTGTGAAGAACCAACGGAAAGAAAGGACACATCGGGTTTAAAAATATGATCTACTGCGAAACCAACATTACCTGTAATATTTCCTTCTGTTGATGAGAACTGTAGTAAACCACCTGCGCCGAAATCGGGAACAACTCTCTTGCTCGCATTAAAATCAGTGAACCCGCTCTGGTATATATTTCCGTACCTTGGGTCAAGGCTACTTGTAAACACAAGGTCATCATAGGAAATCCTCCTCTGCATGATTCCCGCTTTAACACCCACCTGGGCCACCAGGAAACTTGTTAAGGGAATACGCACGCCGATAGTCAGGGCGGCATTCAGGTTATTTACCAGGCCGGCGCCGGGATTATCCGATTGCACGACAAGTCCCAATCCGCCGGCGCCGGGTAATGCACGGTCACCCAGGTCGGCCGAGAAATAATATGATTTGTAAGCAATTGGGGCAGCAGGCCATTGATCCCTGAAAAGGAACCTCGCACGAATACCGGTATTGATACCGGTGAAAGCGGGGTTCACATAGAGAGGTGCACTGAAATACTGCGTGTAATTCATGTCCTGTCCCAGGGCGGATGTTATAGGCAGGATCCACCCCAGAACCAGCAGGCAAAGAATACATGAGAGCTTTTTCATCGAGCTGTATGTTAGTTAGATTATATTATCTTAATAAAATTACTGTTCCCATTGTTCCGCCTCCGCCTTTCACTCCGGTATCCGAACCGGTCCAAGGGGAATCGTCGACGAATGTGGCCGTGACTTTCCAGAAATAATTACCCTGTGGCATCAACTCTCCATTGAACGTACCGTCCCATCCTTCAAATGGCGCCCCGTTATTGTCGAGCTTGTTGGATTCCCAAACCTGGTGCCCCCAGGTATCAAACACCTGGATATGGTATGTTTTCAGGTTCATCCCAACCGGCTTGAACAACCTTACAGCCATATTGCCGCTGCTTGGCGCAAACGCGTTAGGTACGAAAAGTCCACGGAACAGTATCTTGTACTGGTAATAGGTCGTATCCACGCAACCAAATGTGTTTGAGGAAATCAACCTTATAGTATATGTCCCGTCTTCGGTAAATGAGGCGACAGGATTGGTGTCATTGCTTGTCTTCCCGTTACCAAAATCCCAGGAGTATCCTGTAGCCCCGGATGAGAAGTTATTCAGCTTGACTTTCCCGGGGGTTCCATCATACCCATCTATCAGGGTAAAGGATGAGACTGGTGTTACATGCACCGCTACGGTATCAAGGATTGTATCAATACATCCGAAGTAGTCCCTGACGATAAGGCGTACGTATTTATCTCCAGCAGTTTTGTATTTGAAATTGGGATCTTTCAGCAATGATGTATCCTTAGGAACGGAAGTCCCAAAGTTCCAGCGCCAGAAGCCAATTGTAGTGTCGGAAATGGATGTGGAATCCCTGAAGAAGGTTGGATCGCCGGTACAAGCCGCAGTATAATTAAAACGGGCCAAAGGTAATCCGTAAATCCTTATGGGTTTTATCAGCGAGTCCTTACATCCGAATTTATTCATGACTATCAGCTTCACATTAAATGTATCCCTGGTCGCATATTTATGCGATGGGTTGCGAATGTAAGATGTATCATTCAAGCCTGAAGAAGGTTCACCGAAGATCCATTTCCATGCCGAGACAGGTTCACCATTTGTAAGTGAAGTGTCTTTGAATATTGCCGGCTGGTGCAGGCAAACAGGTACATCCGAGAACAGGGTTTTTGGCGTGGGATGTATCACAACCTGTTGTGTAAGACTGTCAAGTATGTTCTTTGAATTGACAATGGCCTTTATCCACAATTTCACATTAAAAGTGCCGGCAGTTGTAAATTTATGTTTCACAAACTTGGAATATTGCACATAGCTTGTGTCTTTGCCGTCACCCCATGTCCATTTCCATTCCTTGATCCTGTATGTCGGGACTGAAGTATCCCTGAACGTTACCATATAATTCACACACCTGAGTGTATCAGGGAAAGCGTAATCTGCCCTGATGCACGGGAGCCTGGTAACACCCTGGGTTATGCTGTCGACACATCCCTTTGTATTGGTAATAATCAGAGTAACCCGGTAATCACCGGTAGCAAGGTATATGTGAGAAGTATCTCCCGGAGGTGTAGTAATGATTACATTAGGCGAACCGTCACCGAATATCCATTCCCATTGTTTTATAGTACCTGTACCATAATTACTAGTCGTATCAGTGAAGTGCATAACGCTGTCGCACTGGGCAATTGCAGCCGAGAAATGAGGTTTGGGCAGGGCATATACCTGAACTGTTCTGAATACGCTGTCAATACAGTTATCGGAGTTGAAAACTCTCAGTTTAACGTTATATAATCCCGGAGCAGTAAAGACATGGGTTGTATTATATAAACTTGAGTAGTTGGCAGGGCCTGAATTCGGGTCACCGAAATCCCATCTCGGGGAATATAAAGAGTCCTTACCCATGTTATAATTGACCGGGTGGAAAATAGTAGGATAGCCGAAGCATACCGTACTGTCTACAAATGAAAACCTGAATGCAGGTTTCACCTTTACGCTGTCGATAATCGTATCCCTGCAACCATAAGTATCTGTTACCATCAGGGTAACCAGATAAGTTGTATCGGTCACCTGGAATGTGTAAACAGGATTGGCAACTGTAGAAGTAGCTCCAGGTTCAAAGACCCAGAGACGGTCGGTAATGACCGCTCCTGATGCCGTTGACATATCCTGGAAGGTAACCTGTCCTTTCGGGCAGTATTTGCTGGTATACTGGAAAGCGGAAACCGGTTTTATATGTACAAGAACTGCAACGACCACCGAGTCCTTACAACCGCTGAGATTAGTCACTACCTCCTTGACATGATATGTTCCTCCCGCAGCAAATTTATGGTTGGGGTTCTTGATAGTCGCAGTACCTCCATCACCGAAATCCCAGAACCATGACACAACCTGGCTGTTGGGTGCGATAGAAAGGTCAGTAAAATGCGTCGAATCCTGCGCACAGGCTGCAGTGTACTGGAACAAAGCCACAGGTTTCGGACTAACTGCAATCTGCATTATGGTATCCTTGATACAATTGTTTGTTGTTGTAACACTGAGCTTCACCATGTAATTTCCCGGAGATGCATAATTATGTGTGGGATTTTGCAGGGTGGACGTATTATTGGCGCCTGATGAAGGATCGCCAAAGGTCCATGACCAGGCATTAATAGTACCGCTGGATGAAGTTGAAAGGTCGTGGAATTGTGTTAAGCTGACCACACAGGCTGTGTCAAACGAGAACAATGGAACTGGCGCCGCATTCGCAATGACCGGTTTCCTTAAAGTATCAAAACAGCCGGTGGCATTGGTAACAAGGAGTTTGACAGAGAATGATGCACCTGAAGTAAAGGTGTGTGTTGGATTTTGCTGGGTTGATGTATTTCCGGCGCCCGAGGTTGGATCTCCGAAGTCCCACAACCAGCTTACGATTGGTGTTCCTCCGTTGGCCTGGGACAGGTCATGGAACTGGGTGGTCATCAACGCGCAAGCCCCTGGGTCGGTACTGAAATTGCTGACCGGCTTGAATTCAACTGATACTGGTAACGTGATGTCCTTTGTACAATTATCAGATGTTGTAACAGTGAGCATGACATTGAAGGTTCCTCCGTTTGCATATTTATGTTTCACGTTTGGACTAGCCGGGAAAGTAATCGTGGCTGTTTGTCCGTCGCCAAAATCCCAAACCCACTTATTAATACTTCCATGGGCTGTCACGGAAAGGTCTTTGAAAAGAACTGAATCACTTGCACAGGTGGGTGAGGAGAAGCTGAACTGTGGTACCGGAGGTCCGTAAACCTGAACTGGTTTGCTGAAAGCCCCCTGGCATCCGGCTGAGCTGACAACATTCAGTACCACGGTATAGGTTCCTGAATTGGCATAAGTATATGAAGGATTCTGAACATTTGAAGTTCCACCGTCGCCAAAATCCCAGGCCCATGTTACAATTGTTCCTCCGCTGGCAGTACCTGTGAATACCGTCGGGCTTCCTTTACAAACATTTGTTGCCGTATAACTGGGAACAGGATTTGCGTCGGTTGTAACATCAGCACTACTGTCCTTGGAACAACCGCCGGCATTGAATACCCGCAGATGAACTTTATAAGTACCTGCAGCGGTGAAAGAGTGTGAAGGATTCTGCTGTGTTGAAGTATTATTTCCACCTGAAACGGGATCTCCGAAATTCCAGTTCCACTGAGTGATCTGACCGCCTCCGTTTTGCTGCGAAATATCTGTGAAATTGACAGGGCTTAAAGCACAGTTAACAGGCGACCAGGTAAAGCCTGAAATCGGGTTGTATTGGATAGGAACTGAGATGGTGTTGTTATCGGTGCAGTTATCTGAAGTTGTAATTGTAAGCCTGACCGGATAATTTCCACCGGTCGTATAAGTATGGGAAATGGTCGGGGTGGCTGATGTGCCTGTGTTTCCGTCGCCAAAATCCCATGACCTTGTGGTCACGAAACCGTGTGAGGTTGTTGAAATATCAGTGAAATTGACACTACTCCCGGCACATGTGGGCGAGGTATAGCTGAATTGAACAATAGGTTTTGTCCATACCTGCACCGGTTTAGTCACTGTATGAACGCAACCGTTGGATGTGGTAACCGTCAGAGAGACATTAAAAGTCCCGCCTGCTGTATAAGTATAGGTTGGATTCTGAGCTGCAGAACTGCCGCCGTCGCCAAAATTCCACAGCCAGTTCACGATTGCCCCGGCAGTGGAAATTGAATTATCAGTAAATGTTGTTGCATTCCCCTGGCAAGCTGAAGTTGCGCTGAAGTCAGCGACGGGATTGGCGTTGATAGTAACATTGACCGAGTCCTTGCCAAAACAGCCGTCGGCATTGGAAACTGTCAACTTTACCTTAAACACGCCCGAAGAGCTGAAATTATGAACCGGGTTCTGCTGGGTCGAATTGTTATTTCCGCCTGAGCCAGGATCACCAAAGTTCCAGTTCCATTGAGTGATGCTACCTCCTCCGTTTGACTGGGAATTGTCATTAAACTGGATCGGTGTAAGTACACAGAGTGAGTTGGTAACAGAGAATGCTGCAACAGTGGCAAATTGTATCGGAACCGGGATTTGTTTCGTTCCCGAGCAACTGTCAGATGTTTTTACAGTAAGAGTAACATTAAAAGTTCCGCCGATTCCATACTGATGGGTTATGGATGGGGAAAGTGTACTCTGGATATTTCCATCGCCGAAATTCCATATCCTTCTGTAAATATAACCATGGCCTGTAGTCGACATATCTGTAAATGTCACGTTGTTGCCGGCGCAGGTTGGTGATGAGAAGCTGAACGAAGTAACAGGATGAGGATAAACTTCAATCGGTTTCTGGATACTATGCATACATCCGTTTGAATTAGTAACGGTGAGTGTTATATAATGTATCCCCGCTGTGCTGAAAAGATAGGTCGGGTTTGTCAGACTTGAAGTTCCTCCGTCACCAAAATCC
>JAPLDN010000137.1 GCA_026391755.1 Bacteroidota bacterium | reverse complement strand
AAGATACGTTTCAGCGACAATTGCCAGTCGGGCATAAGATCAGGATAGATCTGAATGAGGGGGGCATGAAAAATTGAGGTTGTTTTCACCGACCCCATGAGAATATCCTGCATTGCAGGTATTATTTTAATCACCACATCGGTGTCTTCAAGCTGTGTTATAATATTCTCTATGGTGTGATTCTCGGAATTCTCAATTGCGATGATCACCTCTTCGATGTTGTATTGTTTGACCAATGAACTCAGGTCTTTGGTTTCACCGATGTGAGGAAGAAATTCGGCCAGCTTGTAATTTGTATACCCCTCAACATTGACGAAGCCCACAAACTTGTTCCCTGATGATTTTTCCTGGTTCTCTATTTCTTTATAGATGGATAATGCATTCCCGTTACTGCCGACTATGATAGTGTTGAACCCTATGATCTTATTGTGGATCTTGTATGCTGTTCGTGAAGTAAGTAAAAACCTGAAAATAGCTGTAAAGAAAAGATGCAGCAGGAGCAGTACAAAGAAGAACTCGATATAGGTTGTGCAAATTCGCGCAAGCGCGCTTTCCGGTATATCTGGCGGTAAGTACCAATAAGTGCGTATAAGGCCAGCCAGAAAAGACCAATGACAATAACACCATAATACAGTTTAGGATCGTTCAGCACTACCCTGAAATGATCCATAACATCATGGTCAACCCTGTATTTCCGGTAAATAAAGAAAAAAGTCCAGGCAATAATGGCGGCAAGAAAATCAGCCATGACATATTTTATTACCTGGACCCTTTTATTCATTTTAATGCTATTTGGTAGTAACTACTTTAATGTTATCTAAAACGATTATGCCTTTAGGGAGACTTGGGTCCTTAAATGCCCCGAAATAAACCCTGAAATGATCAGTCCCCGAAGTTGAATTAAGTGCGGGAGTAAGTTCAATATAGATCTTTTTCGATTTGTTATTAGTCACATTCAGGTTAACAACCGGTGTCTGTACAAACGCATAAGGACCGGTAAGTATTACACCTACCGTTAAAACCGTGTTGATATTATAATTAAGCTCCAGGTAAACCGGTGCATAAGGGATCACAAAAGAGTCGTGTGACTGAGCCTCCGCAAAGTCATTGACAGTATCGGTTACCATAATCGCCGAATGCAGCCCTTCTATTGTAAATGGTGAGCCTTCGGTGGTCACTTTCACCGGAACGGTGCTTCTGTTTGTAGTATCAAGTTTAATTGAAGTCCCTTCGAAGTCCTCCTTCCATAAAAAATTGGTATTCGCAGCATAGGTGGTTTTAAGGGTTTTTAATTTAGTCACGCTGTCGATCCCGAACTTAACATTGTAACTAATCGGTGCGTAAAAATCATATGTGGCCCTGGTACTGGATATCCCGTTTTTCTTGATCCCCGGCATGATGGTTACCTTATGCGTCCCTTTCTGGAGAACAGGGAATTTTGAAGGATTCTGAAAAGCCCCGATCAACTGACCATCAACATATACCCATGAGTCGGTGATATTCTGTGAAGCGGAACCCTGAATGGCATAATCGGTATAAATGTATATGGAATCAATGCTCAGGTATGCCGGAACTTCCTGATCCCCCTTGAACTTCTCACAAGAGGCGAGGAAAACTACAACCAGAAATAATAAGCAGAGATTTTTAACCATCCTGGTAACCGGAATAAACAACAAAAAAACTATGATCTCAAAACGTTTTTTCCGCATGAATATTGTCAATAATTCTTACAAAAGAAACTTATATAACGCGGAAATTATATGAGCCGCTTTACTGAATGGTTTATTTCATCGATAATCATGTATGCCACTTCCAGTGCATGATAACCATCCTCAATGGTGACAGGTGGAACCGTATTGTTCGTAATTGCAGAACAAAAACTTTCCAGCTCGGTTTTTATTGCATTATTTGGTTTTACTTCCGGCTTGATGAAAGATATCTGCCTGATCCCTTTACCAGGTCCCAGGTCTAAAGGCATACCGAATCCCGAACTGGTTTTTCCCGGTTCTTCAATTCGTATCACTTCCAGTTCCTTCTTTAGAAAATCGATGGAAATGTATGCGTCTCTTTGAAAGAAACGCGATTTGCGCATATTTTTTATAGAGATCCTGCTTGCCGTAAGATTAGCCACGCAGCCGTTCTCAAATTCAATGCGGGCATTTGCAATGTCGGGGGTGTCACTCACAACAGCCACTCCTGAGGCGCTAATATTTCGTATTCCGCTCTTTACCACAGAAAGGATTATATCGATGTCGTGGATCATCAGGTCGAGGATCACAGGTACATCGGTACCCCGTGGATTGAACTGTGAAAGCCTGTGACCTTCAATGAACATAGGGCCTGCGAAGAAAGGTTCTGCAGCCAGGAACGCCGGATTGAAACGTTCAACATGGCCTACCTGCACCTTCACCCTGGTTTCGGAGGCAATCTTGATCAATTCTCTAGCCTGTTCCAGGGTTGTCACAACCGGCTTCTCAATAAACACATGCCTGCTTTTTAAGAGAGATTTTGAAGCACAGTCAAAATGGGATATTGTCGGAGTCACAATATCAACGACATCAACCGCATCGACAAGTTCATCAAGCGAAGCAAATTTATTTACGCCGAACTCCTGCTCCACCTTATGTGCAATGCCCATATCCGGATCAAAGAAACCACAAAGGTTGAATTCAGGAATTTCCTTAATGCATTTTATATGGATTTTGCCCAGGTGACCCGCTCCCAGAACTCCTATTTTAAGCATACCGGGTATTTTTTTGCAAAGTTAGTCTTTTAAGATTTTGAAATTACTATTTTCGTGAAAAATTTGCCCGGGGAAACAAACCATGAAACACTCTCAAAGACAAGATACATACCGCCACCAGGGACTTAGAAACCAGCTGATCAGGTCGATCCGGGAAAAAGGGATTTCCGATCCGGCCATTCTTGCTGCGATGGAGAAAGTGCCAAGGCATTTTTTCTTCGATTCTTCCTTTCTTGAATACGCTTATGAAGACCAGCCTTTCCCGATAGGGGCAGGCCAAACTATTTCCCAGCCATATACTGTCGCATTCCAGACTTTTTTACTAAATATCAGAAAGGGGGAAAAGGTACTTGAGATAGGAACAGGCAGTGGTTACCAGGCTTGCATACTGGCAGAACTAGGGGCCAAAGTTTATAGTATTGAACGCCAGAAAACCTTATACGACCGCACCAGGAACCTTCTGACCGAGATGGGATACCAGAGAATCAAGCTGTTTTACGGGGACGGATATAAAGGTATGCCTTCATTCGCACCTTTTGACAAGGTGCTTGTAACCGCTGCAGCTCCATATATCCCCGCCCCCCTCATCCAGCAGCTGAAACCGGGAGGTATACTCGTAGTGCCCGTGGGAGATGAGATCCAGATCATGACGACAATATATAAAATCTCAGAAACAGAGGTCCGCAAAGAGGAGCACGGGAATTTCAGGTTCGTACCCATGCTTGAAGACAAGGCGAAGGAACGTTAAGAAGATAACGGGATAAAGGGATTGCGGGATATCCCGTTATCCCGTTATCCCTGCAGTCCGGCGAAGCCGTAACCTCTTTACTGTTGAATATCCCAGGCCGAATACCATCAGAAGTGCGCCTGCCCAGAGAACATTGATAAACGGGTTCATGATGGCTTTAATGACAATGTAATCGGGCTTCTCGCCTACCTGGGCGATGTATGTATAATAATCCATCATGGGGTAGTGCCTTGTGGCCGGGTTATAAACTGCTCCCATCCTCGGATGCACATTCACCGATGGAAACAAGCTGAACTGCCTGCTCATTTTCCTATCCTTCATCCGCAGAAAATCAACACGGTAAGTGGTTGTATTTTCAAGCCTGGAGCTATTCACATAAGTGACATAAAAACCTGCCATAAAGAGGGTGTCTCCCTTAATCAGCATGAGATTTTCGGTATTGTTCTTGACATCTCCAAGGTCATACTTTGAGGTATTGGTTGAGATAACCCTTGAATTGGAAAAGGTTATTAACGTTCCCAGCAGGAATACAAGAAAACCCAGGTGAGTTAATACACCACCAATGTTCCTTGGGAAGGAAGTCCGGAACAGGATGTTTGCCAGGGTTGCAAAGAATCCGAAAAGAATAAAAAAAAGAAATAAGACAAAAGTAAACCTGGTGACTATTCCTGAAATCACAAATGGAAGGGTTGCCAGAAGGGCCAGTAAGGCAGGCAGGGCAATCTTTTTAAGGGTCTCTTTCGCGTTGTTTAAGGAATAATTCAGAAACTGGCTTAAACCGATAAAAGCAGCAACAAGCAGTGCATAGGGCAGCTGCCAGCGGTTGTAAAATCCGACATTGTCGGCGGGAGGAGCCACATGCGTTCCGAAAACCTTGTTAAATACGGGTAATGATGTGGTAAAAATAACCTGGAAAGCAGCAAGGGCAACAATAAGGGAGCCAATGAACATCCAGAATTCCCTCGAAAGAACCCTGTCCTTGATATTGTCAGTTATTCTTCTGATATTCAATACAATATAAACAAGCATCAAGGCTATAAAAACCAGGAGATAAACCAGGAGCTGGCTTGTGAGACCATTATCCCCGAAGGAATGTGCCGAAGTTTCGGAAAGCACCCCGCTGCGGGTCAGGAAAGTCGCGTATAATACAAGGATATAAGAGAGAAGGCTGAAGAGGAAAGCCGAAAGCATAGCGAAATGCTGCCGTTTTGAGATGATCATAAAATGAAGTGTGGCAACAAGTGTGAGCCAGGGTACCAGGGAAGAATTTTCAACAGGGTCCCAGGCCCAGAATCCCCCGAAAGTCAATGAAACGTAGGCCCATGCACCCCCTAGCAATATCCCGGCCCCAAGGAAGAAGAGCGAAAGCAGGACCCAGGGCAATGCAGGCCGAATCCAGCCTGTGTAATCCTTTTTCATCAAGGCTGAGATTGCATACGCAAACGGGATAAGGGCAAGAGCATAACCGATGAAAAGAATAGGTGGATGGATTGTCATCCATATATTTTCCAGAAGGGGATTCAATCCGTTCCCATCGTTTAAAAACTGGAGATATTCGGGATGTTCGAAAATAGTCCCCGGCTGACCGGCATAAGTCTCTCTAAGCAGGACAAATGGGTTGCTCCCGATTTTATAGCCAAATAAGCTGATTCCCAGAAGCATGGAAGTAACAAAGACCTGTGATAGTGATACAATTCCCATTACAGGCGATTCCCATTCACCTGATTTTCGAATAAGGAATAATCCGAGAATTGCCTGGCAAATACCCCATACCAGGAAGCTGCCCTCCTGCCCTGCCCAGAAACATGAAATAATGTACTTGAACGGCAGTGTAATGGAAGAATATTGCCATACATAGGTATATTCAAAATAATGTTTGAATATGAGGATATAGAGGACAATGATCACAGCAAGCAGGGAAGCAACATGCAGGATATAAAAACTCCTTGCAATACCCCTGATCAGTTTAAGCGGGTTCTCCTTGCGTGAAAAATGGAATAAGAATAAAACTGTGGAAACCAGGGAGGCTGCAAAACTCATCCAGATCAGTGAACTCCCGATTGACTTGTATATTAAATGTTCTCCTGCAAAATTCATGAAAAAACGGTTCTTGGTTTGAGCCGGCAAAGATACATTATTCGCCCTTACACTGACCTGCTCCGCAGGCATTTCGTCGGATATGCCCCCTGGAATGTGTTGAAAACTCCCTGCAATTTGTTATTAACAAAATTTTCTGAGATTGCATCAGGCCGCTATTTCCATTAAATTCGC